>JALUZX010000294.1 GCA_027011425.1 Planctomycetota bacterium | reverse complement strand
GTTCGACCCCCTGCCTGCTTTTCCTTTCGCCCCTCCAACGGGGCTCTATTCGCCTGACGTTCCTTCGATCTCTCCCATTCTCGGCGGATGTCCCCCCGACTTGAGCGCCGAAAGAAAGAAAATCTCCATCCCATGGGGGGATGAGCTCCAAGGCCGGGGGAAATAGAATGAAGGGCCCCTTTGAAAGAGGAGCCGGCTTCCATGCGACCCAGACCCAGCCGCCGCCTTTCCTTCCTTCTCCTGGCCCTTGCCTCGGCCCTTCCGGCCCAGAGGGTCCCCTCCAAGGCCGGGCCGCCCGCTCGGGGACCCGGGAAGAAAGCAACCCGGGGGAAGGAGGAAAGAAAAAAGGAGAAACCTCCCGTCTTCCCTCCCCGGGCGGACAAGAAAGAGGCCCGGGCCATGCTCAAGGCCTTCAAGAAAAACCTCTCCCGGGCCGCCAAGTCCGCCCTGGTCCGCCGGGAGGTAATCCAGGCCCTGGTCCAGAAGGCCCATCCCTCATTCGTGGGCCCCCTGGAGAAGCTGGCCAGGACGGACAAGTCCAAGCTTGTCCGGGCCGCGGCGGTGAAGGCCCTGGGGAAGCTCGATTTCCCCCGGACCCGGAAGGCCCTCCTGAAGATCCTGGGAGGGAGGGGCCTCACCAGGGATCCCCTGGTGCTCCTGGCCGGCCTGGACGCCGTGGAGAGGCTGGGCTACCACCCCGCCTTCTTCCAGGTTCTCTCGGACCTCTTCGAGAAGACCTGGGACATGGCTTCCCCCGGGGTCCCCCAGCAGAAGATCATCCGCCTTTTCGCCAAGGGGAAGGAGAAGCGGGCCTTCCGCCTGCTCGTGGACCACCTGGACGAGCCCAGGCCGGCCGACGTGAATTCCGCATCCAATCCTCCAGCCTCGTGGTGGGAGAAGCGCTGGAAGGCCTGGCACTACTGGAGGGGAGACGTGAAGGCGGCGCTGAGAGAGATCACGGGCGTGGAATTTACCCGGGCCGAATTCTACAAGAAGTGGGCCCGGCGGTTGGGCGGGAAGAGGGGAATCAAGTACTGACCGGCCCTCCTCCGCCGCCGGGAAAGGATGTCTATTTCTTCCGCGTTCCCGCGTGGGGGGAACCGGACTCGGAGAAAAGCTGGATGACCCGCCCCGGGATTTCCTTGAGGGGAAGGACCTCCTCCGCGGCCCCGAGTTCGATGGCTACTTTGGGCATCCCGAAGACGACGCAACTCTTCTCATCCTGGGCGATGGTGTAGGCCCCGGCCTCTTTCATCTCCAGGAGGCCCTTGGCCCCGTCGTTGCCCATTCCGGTGAGGATCACGCCCAGCGAGTTGGGCCCCGCGGCCCGGGCCACGGACTTGAAGAGGACGTCTACGCTGGGTTTGTGGTGGTTGACCCTTGGGCCGTCCTTGACAGTGGCCTGGTAGCGTGCTCCGGACCGGGAGAGAAGGAGGTGTTTGCCCCCCGGAGCGATCAGGACTCTTCCGGGGACCACGGAATCCCCGTCCTTGGCTTCCATTACGTCCAGTCCCGTCTCCTTGGCGAGTCTCGCGGCGAATGTGGCGGTGACCCTCTCGGGCATGTGCTGGGTTACGACCGTGCCTGGAAGGTTGGGGGGCATGGCAAGGAGGATTTTCTCCAGTGCCGTGGTTCCCCCCGTGGAGGCTCCGATCGCAAGGACACGGTTGGTTGTCTTGGCCAAGGGCGCCGCCTTTTTCGGTTTCCCTTGTCCGGAGAGCGTGTTCTTCGAAAGGTCCGCTCCGGCCACGGACTTGATCACGTTTACGTAGTCCTCCAGGATCCCGGAGGCGGAAAAGGCCGCCCTGGGCTTGTTGAGCACCGCCAGGGCCCCCGCCCGGAGGGCTTCCGCGGCCAGTTCGCTTCCCTTGGGGGTCAGGGAAGAGAGAATCACCACAGGAATCGGGTAATGGCGCATCAACTTGCGAAGAAATGTAATCCCATCCATCCTGGGCATTTCTATGTCCAGGCTGATGACGTCCGGTTTCTCGGCGGCGATCATGTCCCTCGCCACGAAAGGATCGGGAGCCGCTCCGATGACTTCGATGTCCGGGTCGGCGGAGAGGATCCGGGTCAATGCCTTCCTAAGGATGGCGGAGTCGTCCACGACCAGGACTTTTACGGGATTCGCGGGCATCTTTTCAGTCCTCTCTCGGGAAAAGGGTCAGTTCCACAAGGTTTCCTTCATAATCCTCGAAAAGCGTGACAAAGGAGGCGCTTCCCTTTCGCGCGAGCAGTTTTCCGTTTCAGTGATTCTCGTTTCCGGAAGGACGGGTTCCCATGTTCCGTTCGAGTCACCGAAGCTGTCCGGGAAGACACAGGCCGAAAAGTCGGCTGCCCCTCCACAAGTTCAACCCCTCCCATCCCGGGCATGTAGAGGTTGGAGGAGACCGGGTCCATCCGTTCTTTTCGGGGGGGATATCCTGGGCTCCGCTTCGTTTCGGGCCTCCAGGATGTCTCCGGCCTCCAGGCCGGCCATGCACGCGGCCTTGACAATGATCTTCCCCGAAGTTTTCGAATCGCCAACGACGAGCAGGTTGTATTCCATGGCGCCCTCACCCTCCATGGTCCAGGTTTTTTTTCCTTTCCTCGATCTCGCCGGCGGCCCGACTGGCGGCTTCTTCCAGTTCAGACATGGAAAGGTCCAAACGTTTCATGGCCTCGGAATCGATCCGGCGGGAGAGTTCACCGATGTCCGTTCCATATCCAAGAGCGTGAGCCAGGCTGTCCGCCAGGTGGACGGCGTCCACCAATGGTTGGAGGATTTCAGCGTCGGCCGACTCCATTCCGCTTGGGTCATGGTGCCACCGGGCCACGGCCGCGATGCAGGGGGGGAGATCCCATCTTTGGGCGACGGTTTCCCCGATCATGCAATGGTCCGCGTCCATTACTTCCCTTTCCGCTTCCAAAAAGAGGAGGCTTTTTTCCTCCAAACTTTCGGCAAGGGCCTTGGCCTCCGTTTCCAGGAAGGTGCTGGTCACGAGTTTGCCGATGTCGTGGAGCAAGCCCGCTACGAAGCTCTCTTCCCTGAGCTGCATTCCGGAGGTCCGGGCGATCTCTTCGCTCAAGACTCCGACCGCGATGGAGTGGATCCAGAAAGTCTCGGAATCGATCCCGTAGCCGGCGAGTTTTTTCGGAAGAACCCCCCGGAAGGCCGTGGCCAGGGCCACGTTCATCAACCGTTTCCTCCCCAGGACGGAGATGGCCTGGACCGCGGTGACCACCCGGTGGGAAAGGCCGAATCCCGCGGAATTGGCCAGGCGGAGGAGATTCCCCATGAGGGCGGGATCGGTCTCGACCACCTGGGCGAAATCCTGGATTTTCGCAGATTCGTCCTTGTCCAGGTCCGAGAGCTGGGCGAAGGTGGCTCCCAGCATGGGAAGATCCCGGACGGAAGAGACGATTTCCTCCCTTGTAATCATAGTTCCTCCTCTCTCCCCCTGCTCGAGACTACGGTCAGGCCGTCCTTCACGTAGATGTGGACCGTCCTGGACCTCTTTCCGCCCACGTCCTCGGCGGAAATGTGGATGTCGTTTTTCCAAAGGATCTTTTTTAGAACCGTATGGTTTCTCTTGCCGATGTTGAACACGCCTTTCTCGTCCGTTATGGATCCGCCGCCGGCCGCTTTGACCACCAGGTTTTCCCTGCGGCAGCCAAGTTCAAACATCTTTTTGAAAAGTAGGGGGACCCCGGTGTCCGCGAACATGGCGGGATTGCTCTTGGCTTTTTTCGGGTTCGTCTGGGAGAGGGGAAGCATGTAGTGGAGCATCCCGGCCGCCTTGCGGACCGGGTCGTAGAGGACCAGGGCGATGCAGGACCCAAGGGCGTAGGTGACGATCACCTTTTCAGGGTTGTCGCTGACCGCCATGTCCGCCATGCCCACTACAAGGGGGGAGGCTTTTCTTTTTCTGTTCGCCGAGCGCAGGGCCTCGCCCATTTACATTTACCTCCGTTATTTAGTTGGTGTGCCTGCCTTCCGCTCTTTTCATGAAGAGGGAGGGGCGTATGGTGACCAGTTCGGTCTGCACTCCCGCCAGGGTGTCCGAATGGCCGATGATGAAAAGCCCTGCAGGGCGGAGAAGGCGTTCAGCCTCCCTCACGATCCCCTGCCGGGTATGATTCTGGAAGTAGATCATGACGTTCCGGCAGAAGATCGCGTCCAGCGGGCCTTTGAGGGGGTAGGGCGGCTTGGCCAGGTTCAACTTGCGGAAGAGTATTATCTCCCGAACCTCCCTTTTTACTCGGAACAGGGTCTCACCTTCCCGCCCTTTTTCTTTTTCGAAATACTTGATCTTCTGGGCCTTGGTCAGGGGCTGGACGGCCTGGAGGGAATAGACCCCTTCCTTCGCCTGGGCCAGGGACTCTTCGGAGATGTCCGTGGCCAGGATCTTGAGGTCGGCCTTTCTGTTCCCCAGGGCCTCCAGCATGGTGACGGCGATGGAATAGGGTTCCTCCCCGCTCGCGGCGGCGGCGCACCAGATCCGGAACCGGGTCTTTCCTTGCCTCTCGGCCCGCTTGGCCCACTCCGAGAGGAACTGGAAGTGGTCCCCTTCCCTCATGAACCTGGTGTAGTTGGTGGTGATGGCGTCCAGGAAACGGTTTTTCTCCTCTCCCTTGGGATCTTTTTCCAGGAGGGCCAGGTAATCCATTTCCCTGGAGAGGCCCAAGGCACGCATGCGCTTGGAGATCCTGGAGGAGACCAGGGTCTTCTTCGCCTCGCTCAGGTGGATCCCCGCCTCCTGGTAGGCGATTCGGGAGAATCTTTCGAAAACTTTTTGGTCCATGGACCCTCGCCTGCGGGGCGACCCGGGATCGCCGGGCCGCCCCAAGGTTTCTCAGAAGTCCTCGAAGTCCTCTTCTTCGTCCAGGGGGATGAGTTCCTCGACGGACTTTTTTGCGGGAGGTTTGGCTCCGCACGCCGGCGTTCCGGGTCTCATGGGTTTCACTTGGGGGGAAACAACCTCGGGGGTTTTCCGGTCGAGCTTGAACTTGGCCACCATGGAGAAGAGTTCCTGGGTCTGCCCCGCGAGTTCTTGAACCGCGCTCGAGGATTCCTGGGCATTGCCCGCGGCCTCTTGCACGCCTTTTTCCATTTCCGAAATGGCCTTGTTGATCTGTTCCACCCCGCAAGCCTGTTCCTGGCTGGCCACGGCGATCTCGGCTACCAGGTCCTTGACCTTGGAAATGGAATCTACGATTTCCCTGAGGTTTTCGTTGGCGTCCTGGGAAACCTGCACACCCTCCTGGGCGAGCTTCGTGGAAAGGGCGATTAGTTGCTCCGTCTTGTTGGCCGCTTCCTTGGAACGCAGGGCCAGGTTCCTAACCTCTTCTGCGACTACGGCGAACCCCCTTCCCGCGTCTCCGGCCCGGGCCGCCTCCACGGCGGCGTTGAGGGCCAGGAGGTTGGTCTGGAAAGCGATCTCGTTGATGTCCTTGATGATCGAGCTGGTTTCGTCGGAGGATTTCTTGATCTTGTGCATGGAGTCCAGGAGGAGTTTCATTCCTTCGGAACCCTTGTTGGCGACTTCCTGGGTGGATTGGGCCAGGGCCTTGGCCTCCTGGGTGTTGTCGGAGTTCTGCTTGGTCTGCCCGGAGATTTGTTCCAGGGCGCTGGAGACCTCCTGCAGAGCGCTTGCCTGTTCCGAGGCCCCCTGGGCGGTGGACTCGGTGCTGGTCGTGACCTGCTTGGAAGCGGCCGTGATCTGCTGGAACGTTTCGAAGATCTTGGTCATGTCTTCGTGCTGGGTTTCGATCGCGTGGTTGAGGTTGTCCGCGATAATCTTGAAATCCCCCTTGAAATCGCCCTTCAGCCGGACGGTGAGGTCGGCCGAGGCGAGTTTTTCCGCCATCGTGACGATTTCGCGGAGCATATTCCTCTGAGCGCAGATCCCCTGATTGAGGTTGTCGGCGATGGTCTTGAAATCCCCCTTCAAGTCTGTACTCATCTGGACGTTGAGGTCGCCCGAGGCGAGCCCTTCCGCCACCGTGACGATTTCGTTGAGCGCTTTCTTCTGGTCACTGATGTCCAGGACGTATTCCAAGGCCCCCACGATTTCGCCCTTGTCGTTCTTGACGGGAGCCCCGGTGTATCGGATGTCCATGTTGATGCCGGAGGGATCCACCACGGTCTCGTCGGTGGCCTGGGAGCCCGTGTCCATGGCCCGGGCGCAACAGCATTTGGGCGTCCGGCAGTGAGTGGTCTTGAAGAGTTCGTAGCATTTCCGGCCCTTTAGGGAATCCTGGTCGACGCCGAGGATTTCGCAACCCTTCTTGTTCAGGAAGAGGATGTTGAAATCCCTGTCGATCTGCAAGACCGGCGTGGGGAGGTTGTTCAGGTTATTCATGGCCTGCTCGGCCAGTTTGTTCAACGGCTTTGGTTCCAAATGGGCCACTACCCCCGCCAAGGACTTGTCCTCGTTGAAGACGGGTTTCGCCGTGAAGGTATACTCCTTGGAACCCTCCCAGGAGAATGCCTCTTCCTTTTCCACGAGCCCCGAGAGGATGGCCGAGTGGATGGGCGTCTTCCCCCCTTCCTCGAAGAAGCCCTGCCAGGCCCTCTTTCCTTCCATCTCTTTCATGCTTCTGCCGGTGATCTCCTCCATTCCGGCGCTCCAGAAGAGGATCCTCCCCTTTGCGTCCGTGGCGAACACGTATGCGCCGGTCTCCTTCAGCAAGGTTTCCCGGAGAGCGGCCCCGGCCTTCCCTTTCCTGGGGGATTTCGTTTTGGTCGTCGTGGTCATCTTACCCTTCCTTCGTTCTATTCGGTTTCGATTTCAAAGTCTTCTCCAGAAGATCCCGGAAGCGCCATGTTCTACCGGACTGTTTCGGCGTTCCCCGGGCTGAGGGCCTTCCCGATGTCCAGGAGTATGATCACCCGGTTTTCCGCTTTTCCGACTCCCAGGATGAAGTCCGTCTCCATCCCTTGGTTTCCGAAATCCGGGGGAGGTTCGATCTGGTCGGCGCCGATGTCCAGCACCTCCAGGACTTCATCCACCAGGATCCCCATGGTGAACTCTTTGCCGTCGCGGACCAACTGGACCACGATGATCACCGTCTGGTCGCTCAACTCCGTCGGCGCCATGCCGAACTTCAGCCGCAGGTCCACGACGGCGATGACCTTCCCTCGGAGATTGATCACCCCCCGGATGTAGTCCTCAGTCCTGGGTACTTTGGTGATCTCCATCAGGCCGATCACGTCCCTCACCTTCAGGATTTCAAGGCCGTATTCCTCCTCGGCGAGCTTGAAGGTCATGTATTTCCCGGCAAGGTGATTCATTTCGGATGGGCTGTGAGCCGCCTTTTTCCCGGCGGCGGGTGGATCCACTGTGGTCATCTGCTTTCCTCCCCCGGCCCCGGAGTGGTCTCGGGCCCGGACCTTTCCTCTGTCTGCTCGTCCTTCGGTCGATGTTCCTCGTTCGGCTCCGCCCCTTAGCGTCCTTCCGGACGGTTACGGTTGGTGTTTCCCAAGGTGGCGACCTCCGCCATGTTCAAGATCAAGCCGACCCTCCCGTCATTGAGGATGGCCGCCCCTGAGAGATACTTCGTATTCAAGAGTCCGTCCCCGAGTCCTTTGATTACGACCTGCTGTTGGGTGAGGACGTCGTCCACCAGAAACCCGATCTTCTTTCCGTGGCATTCCACGATCACCACCAGGGCCTCCAGGGGGTCCTGGATGGCCCCGGGAACGCCAAGGAGCAGGGCCAGGCGGTAAAGCGGGAAGATTTCCCCGCGGACGGAAAGGACTTCCCCCTTTCCCGCCAGGGTATAGACCATGTTTTCCTTGGGCTTGATGGATTCCACCACCGAGAGGGTGGGGATGATGTATCTCTCATTCCCGCAGGTAATCAGCATGCCGTCGATGATGGCCATGGTCAGGGGAAGGATGAGCTGGATGGTGGAACCCTTTCCGGGGACCGAGGAGATGGATGCGGAACCCTGGATCGATTCGATGTTCCGTTTGACTACGTCCATTCCGACTCCCCGGCCCGAGATCTCGGTGAGTTTCTTGGCCGTGGAGAAGCCCGGGGCGAAGACGAGGTTGTAGATCTCCTTGTCCGTCAGGTTTTCTTCCTCCTTGACCAGGCCCTTCCCTTTGGCCTTTGCCAGAATCGCGGCCCGGTCGAGGCCCCGGCCGTCGTCCGCCACCTCGATGACCACGTTGCCTCCCTGGTGGCGGGCCCGGAGGTAAATGGTTCCTGCCCGGGGTTTGCCCGCTCTTTCCCTCTCCTCTGGAGTTTCGATGCCGTGGTCCACGGCGTTGCGGATGATGTGCACCAGGGGATCTCCAAGCTGTTCCACCATCCCCCGGTCGATCTCCGTGGATGCCCCCTCGATCACGGTCCGCACGACTTTGCCGGTCTTGCGGGAAAGGTCCCGGACCATGCGGGCCATCTTCTGGAAGACGTCTCGCACGGGAACCATTCGCATCCTTGTGGCGATGTCCTGGAGATCGTTGGTGATCTTGGACATCTGGGCCATCTGCTTGCGAAGTTTGGGGGATGATGTTTTCTCCAGTTCCGGGGCGTTGACCACCATGGTCTCGGCGATGACCAGTTCCCCGATCAGGGCGACCAGGGTGTCCACCCTCTGGAGATCCACCTTCACGAATTCCCTGAGCTTGGTTGGCCTTGTCTGTGCCTGCGGCTTTTTCCGGGGAGGGTCGGGCTTGGCAAGGTCCTTTTCCGGCTCTTTTCTTTCCCCTCGATCCCCTTGGACTTCATTCGCGGATGACGAGGGACTTTGGGGGGAGGTTGGTGGAGGGTTTTCCTGCACCCCTTGCGGCTTGGAGGATGTTCCCTTCGCCGCTTCCTCCAGGCGCGTGAGGATCTCCTCCAGGTTCGATCCCTTGGCGGGTTTCTTTCCGCGGGCGACGGCCTCCTTGAGGCTCTCCATCAGTCTCCGCATGGTTTCTGTGGAATCGAAAAGGAGGTCGAGCAGGGGCCCCTCGATGGTCAGGACGCCTTTCCGGGCCTGGTCAAGGAGAGCCTCCGTGTTGTGGGCGAGGCGGGTGATGTCTTCCAGTTCCAGGAAGCCCGCCAGGCCCTTGATGGTGTGGAAAACCCGGAAGAGCGCGTCCACGTCTTCAGGGGAAAGTGCCTCTTCCTGGGCGGCGAGAAGGGTCTCATCCACCTTGGTGATCCCCTCTCCTCCTTCCTCGAGGAATTCTTCCGCCAGGGAGAGGGAGTCCTCGTCCCAGGTCTCCAGGTCCGATTCCCCGGGGGGAGAAGAGGAGCCGCTCTCTTCCTGGGAAGGAACGGTTCCACTTTCCCCGTTGACCTCTTCCAGGAGGTGAAGGATCCTTCCCGCTCCCTCAGGAGGAAGGACGCGGTTACCGTAGGCCTCCAGGGCCCGGGCGATCCAGTCTTTCACTTCCAGGAGAAGGTCGACGGTCTTCGCCCCGGGTTCATGGGTCTCCAGGAAGTCTTCCAGGGTGTGGCAGACTTGTTCCAAGTCGGCAAGACCCAGTAGCCCCGCTTCCCCTTTCAATGTGTGAATTTTTCTCTTGAGGTCCGGAAGGGCTTTGTCCGGCTGGTCCTCCAGGGAGAGGGCCAGGCTCTCCACCTCGGCCAGGGCGTTCCGGGAGGAGGCAAGGAATTCCTGGAAGACATCCTCGTCCGCGAATTCCGGAAGGGCGAACCCTTCGTTCCCGGGAGTGGGGGAAGGGGGAGCCTTTTCCTGTGCTCCTCCTTTCCCGGGAGACTCGCCCGGAAAAGGATCCTCGAGGAGACGGGAGACCTCTTCTCGAAGCTCTTCCATCTTCTCTTGGGCTTTTTCGAGGGGCATGGATTCCAGGGCCTTAATCTCCTCCGCGAGACGATGGAGTCTTTCGGGAAGGCCGGAAGGAGACCCCGATGCGGCCTCCTCCGCCAGGGCCTCCAGGTCGGAGGCAAGCTTTATAAGGGAGTCACGGTCGCCTGGATCGGCAAGGAGGACCGATGGCGCCAGCTCCTCTAGAATTCGTTTCCTGTTTTGCGGTTCGCTCATGCCTCTTCCGCCGCGATCTGGATGCGCTTGGCGCCCAAAGCAATCATGGTCATACGAAGAGAACATCGGAAAGAAGCAGATAGATGTTTAGGCGTTCATCCCATCCCCCTTTGTCGCGCCTTTCCGGGGAACTGCGGGGGGGAACC
>JALUZX010000293.1 GCA_027011425.1 Planctomycetota bacterium | reverse complement strand
CTTGCCGTGGATCCGCCCCGGGTCCCCGGGTTCCCCCAATGGATTCCCTGGAGGGCGCGGGTTTTCCCGAGCTGAAGGCACGTTATGCCGCCGCCGTCCGGGAGGCTTTCGGGTGCCGGCGCGCCCCGGCGGCCTGCTTTTCCGCCGCCCGGGTCGCCTGGGCCATGGAGAAGCCATCCTACGCCGCCCTCTGGCTGGGAAAGGTGGACCGGGAGGCGATGGAGCCGGAGGAGAAGGTCCAGCTTTGCCTCTGGGAGGCCTTTCTTGTCCATTTGCGGGAGTCCATGTCGGGGGAAGGCTCTTTCGCCTACACCAGGCTGCGTTACGGCAAGGTCCTGGCCATGGACCCGGGGAACTTCTTCGCCCTTTTCAACCTGGGCCTGGTTTCCCGGGCGGAAGGGCGGAAGGAGGAGGCCGCCCGTTTCCTGCGGAAAGCCCTGGCCGCCCGGCCCTGGGACAGGGAGACGGCCAGGCTCCTTGAGGAAATCACCGGCGACCTGGATCGGCCGTAGAAAATCGTGCCTTCCGGTTCAGTGCGTGTAGGAGGCGCCGGTGGGGGGGAAATCCTTTTCCTCGCGGCCCCGGAAAGATTCCTCCAGGAGTTCCCTCCAGGGGAGTTTTTCCTCCTCCTCCAGGGCCGTTTCGATCTTCCCCCGGATCACCGGCCGGGAGGGGGTGAATACGGTGCAGCAGTCCGGGAAGGGGCGGGCCGAGATGTCGAAGGTCCCTATCCGGCGGGCCAGGTCCACTGTCTCCTGCTTGTCGAAGGTGACCAGGGGACGGAGAACGGGAATGTCCACGGCCTGGTCGATGACGGCCAGGTTCTCCAGGGTCTGGCTGGCCACCTGGCCCAGGCTCTCTCCCGTCACGAGGGCCGGGCAACCCGTCTCCAGGGCCAGCCTCCGTGCGATCCGGTGCATCATCCTCCGGAAGAGGACCGTGTGGTAGCGGGGCGAACAGGATGCCTTGACGGCCTCCTGGACGGCGGTGAAAGGGAAGACATGGAGGCGCAATCCTTCTCCCCAGGAGGCCAGGATCGCCGCCAGGTCTTCCACCTTCTGGAGGCTTTCCCTGCTGGTATAAGGGTAGGAATCGAAGTGTGCCGCCTGCAGGGGCATTCCCCTTTTCATGGCCAGCCATCCCGCCACGGGGGAGTCGATCCCCCCCGACAGCAGGAGCACCCCCCCGGCCTGGGTTCCCACCGGGAGCCCGCCGGGGCCCTGGATTCGCCCCGTGGAGACAAAGATTGCCTCGCTCCGGATATCCACCTCCACCTGAAGTTCCGGGTTTTTCATCCGGGCCTCCAGGGCCGGAAACGCCGCGAGCAGGGCCGCCCCCAGGCGGGCCGAAATCGCGGCCGAGGTGGATGGATAGGACTTGTCGGCCCTGCGGGTTTCCACCTTGAACGTGACTTTACCCCGCGGGGGCCGCCCTTCGAGCCACTCCTCCACCAGGGCGCGGGCCCCTTTTTCCATCTCTTCCGGGCCGCTCCCGGCGGGGAGGGAAAGGACGGGGCTGACGCTGCTCACGCCGAAGACCCGCGAAAGAGCCTTGGCCGGGGGGAAGGCGTTTTCGAAGGGGCCGGCCAGGAGCCTCCCCCTCAATTTCTCCACCCGGGCGCCCGGGAATCGGCGGAGCGCGTGCTGGAGATTTCGCCGGAGGGTCTTCTCGAAAAAGGCCCGGTTCCCTCCCTTGAGGGCCAGCTCGCCGTATCGGACGAGGACGAAGCGGTTCACCCCTTCCTCCCCGGGCCCCTCAGCCTTTCCAGGATGGGGGGCAGGACCTCCAGGATCCTGTCGATCTCCGCGGGAGTGGTGGTGTAACCAAGGGAGAAGCGAAGGGCCGAGGCGGCGGCCCAGGGAGGCGTCCCCATGGCGGCCAGGACGTGGCTCCCTCCCTTTCGCTTGCCCGAGCAGGCCGCCCCGGTTCCGACATAGACATTCTCTTTTTCCAGGTGATGGAGCAGGACTTCGCCCGGAACGCCCGGAAAAGAAACATTGAGGATATGGGGCAATCCTCCCTCCCGGGGGCCGTTCAGCCTGGTTTCCCCCGCTCTGTCCTCGAGGCCGGACAGAAGGTCCCTCCGCAGGGCTTCGAGCCTCTCCCATTCTTCCCGGGCATTTTCAAAAGCCTTTTCGGCGGCCTTGGCCAGGCCCGCCGCCCCGGGAAGGTTTTCCGTGCCCGCCCGGGCGCCTTCCTCCTGGCCTCCCCCGGTGAGACACGGCTGGAGACCGTCCCTTTTCCGGAGGGCAAGGGCCCCGATCCCCTGGGGTGCGCCGAGCTTGTGGCCCGAGATGGAGGCCGAATCCACGTCCAAGGAATCCAGGTCGAACCTGGACCGGCCGTATCCCTGGACCCAGTCCACGTGGATCCAGGCGTTGGGAGCTTTCTCGCGGGCCAGGGGGACCACCTTTTCCAGAGGTTGGATGGTTCCCGTTTCGTTGTTGGCTCCAAGAAGGCAGAGGAGGCGCACCGAAGGTCCAAGGGCATTTTCCAGTTCTTCCATCCTGAGGACGCCCTCCCGGTCCACGGGAAGCAATGTGACCCGATGCCCCTCTTTTTCCATGGCCTTGAGTGTCTCCAGCACGGAGGAGTGCTCCGTAGCCAGGGCCAGGACGCGGCATGGCCGCTTCCCCTGGATCCTGCCCCGGACGGCCAGGTTGTTCGCCTCCGTGGCCCCGGAAGTGAAGATCACCCTGGAGGCGCCGAGGGTCCCCTGCAGAAAGGCCCTGGCTTCCTCCAGGACCCTCCTTGCGCGGGCGCCCAGGGAGTGCAGGGAGGAGGGGTTTCCCCATTCCTCCCTGAAAACGCGGAGAACCGTCTCCTCCACCTCGGGGCGGAGAGGGGATGTGGCCGCATGGTCCAGGTAGCAGAAAGGCGCTCCTGCCCTGTTTTCCTCGTCCACCGGAATCCCTGCCCTTTCGTTTTCGGTCTATCGGGTGGGGTTCCTCTCCTCCAAGGAGTCTTCGTCTTCCTCGTCCTCCTCGTCCGGTCCGACCTCGTCCTCGTTGAAGAATTCCCCGGAATCGATGCCGCCGCCCTTCTTGGCCAGCTCGCGGCGCACCTTCCTCCGCCGGTTCACCTCGCCCTCCAGGCCGTAGCGCTTGATCTTCTCGTAGAGGGTGGACGTGGCGATCCCCAGGACCCGGGCGGCCATCCGGACGTTGCCTTTGCAGAAGGCGAGCACTTTCTGGATGTGCACCCGTTCCACCGTGGAGAGAGGCAGCCGTACGATGGGAACCGTCGGTGAGGCCCGGCGGAGTTCGGGGGGGAGTTCCTCGGGGGTCACGAGCTTCCTGGCGCCCAGGATGAGGGCCTGTCCCATGATGTGCTTGAGTTCACGCACGTTTCCGGGCCAGGAATAGGCCGTGAGCAGTGTGGCGGCGGCGGGGCTGATCCTGGGAGGAGAGATGGAAAGGCTCTTCGCTTTTTTAGCCAGGAACGCCTTGGCCAGGGCCATGATGTCCTCGCCCCTTTCCCGCAAGGAGGGGACGCGGACGACGAAGGCCGAAATCCGGGAATAGAGGGGCTCCAGAAATTCCCCTGTCTCCACCATGCTCTCCAGGTCCCGGCCCGTGGCCGCGATGAGCCGGAAGTCCACGGGGATCTTCTCTTTAGAGCCCAGAGGTTGGATTTCCCCGGTTTCCAGGACCTGCAGGAGTTTTTCCTGGGCCGGCATACTCAAGTCCCCGATTTCGTCGAGGAAGAGGGTGCCTTCCTGGGCGAGCTGGATCCTTCCCTTCTTGGGTTGGGGTCCCATGGTGGCGGCCCCCGGCTTGGGGGAATACCCGAATAGTTCCATTTCCAGGAGTGAATCGCGAAGAGCGCCGCACTTGAGTGAGACGAATGGTTTGCCGGCCCGGGAGGACCAGGAGTGGATCAGGCGGGCCGCCGTTTCCTTTCCGGACCCGGTCTCACCTATCACCAGGACGGATACGTCATGGTCGGCCACGTCCCTGAGGAGAGCCAGGTGTTCCTGGAAGACCTTGGAGCTGCCCACGACTTCCAGATCCGGGTCGGCGGGCATGGGTTGAGGCGCGCCGGCCGAGACGGACCCCGGAATCATCTCGCCCCTGGCGGCCCAGAGCACAGCGCCGCTTTCCATCTCATGAATCTTGAAAGAGAGGCCCAGGATATAGGTCACCAACGTGGAGACGTGCAGGTCGTTTTCGGTGAAAGGTTTGGACCGTTTCCCCCGGTCCAGATAGAGAAGGCCTTTCACCTCGTCGTCCCAGACGACGGGCACGGCAATGACCGAGCGGATCCCCAGGGCGATCACCGATTCCCTGTCCTGCAGGGTGGCGTCTTCCAGGGTGTTGGTGACAAGGAAAGGCCTCCTGGTGTTCTTGATCTTCATGGCCACGGTGTCGCTCACAACCATTTTCGGCTTGGTTGGATTCCCGCGGCCTTGGGGTTGGAGGTAGGCCAGGGACCTGAGCCGGTTTCCCTCCTCGAAGAGCCCCACCAGCCCTCTTTGGTAGGCGAGGATCCGTGCGAGGCAGCGCAAAGCCCCTTCGGCCCGGCTTTCGTTGTCGGCCGGGTTGGACAAGCTCTCAGCCCATTCGCTCAGGTCCTTAAGTCCGTTCAAGCTCGGAACCTGGTAGGGTTCGCTCGGAACAGTTGTATTGTCTTCAGCGCTTTCCTCCACCGGCTCGACCCACACCCAGGTCGTACCCAGAAGGAAGGGTTTTCCGGGAGGCAATTCCATTTCTTTTACGGTGGGGCCGTCTTCGTCGGCCTCCTGGAAGAAAGGGCGCAGGTTCTCGTCCAGGATGGGATTCCTTGGTTGGAGTTCCCTGAGGAAGAAGGCGTTCCCCTGGCGCCGGAGCAGGGCGTGGTGGCGGGAGACCGTGGGCTCCGAGAGGCGGATGCGGTTTTCCGGGGCCCGGCCAAGGGTCCATTCCGTCCCCTCCAGAGCCACTGTTTTTGTGGACCCATCCTGTTCCTGGTAACGGAGAAGGAATCGTTTTTCGGTCATCGTCAACTCCATGTATGGGGGCTTACGGGAGGCAAGTAGCTCCCTGAAGGTGATCATTCTAAGGTGATGAAGGATTTCATTAAAGGTGCTGACCGGAATTCGGACAAGCCTTTTTTGGGAAAAAAAGAGGCCACCGGGAGATCCAGTGTGCGGCTTGGGCCTGGTGGGACCTAAATAACTATAGATAAAGTGGTTATGGGGATGCAGGCGTTCCGGCCCTGGCCTGGAACTCCATGTCTCGCCGGGGGGGCTTGCCGCTAATAATTGATTTTGAATTTCGGACTTACCCTAACGGAAAAGACCCTTTGGGTGCCGGGAAATGAAGGGAAAGCGGGAAAGGGGGGCGGGTGTTCGGAAGTGTTCCTTTTTGGTGCCATTTCGCACAGGCGGTGGAACCGAAAGGGAACGTCCGGGAAGGAGGCATGGGAAGGCCTGGGGGGTGAAGCGCCGTAACCCGCAAAAAAACAGTGGGTTACAGGATCGATGAAGAAAAATTTTCGGAAAAAGGAATCATGGTTGTAAGAAGGTATGGGTTTTGCTAGAAAAATCGTTACGTCCGTCGGCCCCCCGGTTTTTTCGGGACAGGTCACCCGTGACCTTTTCCAGCGGCTCCGAGTGGCCTCCACAGGCGAGGAAGAGACGAGGCTCGTGGGGCCCACCCCCCGGTAGGGGGGTGGGCCCGTCTTTTTCCTTCATTCCTCATGGCCCGCGGGTGGATTTCCCCTCCCTGGTGCGCCACCATCGTCTTTCGTTCTCGAATGCCTGGTTGCCAAGTGGAAGAGGCGCCCGGTAAGGGAGCCCCTCGGGAGGTAATCTCATGGTGCGCGCCTGCGGTCTTCTTCCTTCCCTCTCTTTCCTTTTCCTCCTCGGAGCCGCCGGTCTCCCCCAGGGCAGGCAGGCCGGCCAGGCCGCCGGAGCCCCCGCCGCCTTTCTGCTTGCCGGGCCTCTTTCCTCTCCGGCCCCTGTCTTCGGCAAGGCTCCTTCCCGGCCCGGATTGGACCTGGAAAGCCTGGAACCCCGCGAAAAGGAGGCTCTTTCCTGGCTGGGCAAGTCCTATCCATGGAAGGTCGTGGATGCCAAGGCCGGAAGCCTTGCCCTCCCCCGGGGAAAGAAAGGCGACCTGGTCTACCTGGGGGTCTACCTGGAAAACCCCCGCTGGCAGGAGATCACCTTCCGGTGGACCTGTTCGGGGAGGGCCGGTTTCTACCTGGACGGGAGGAAGGCGGGGGAAACGAAGGCTGGGGAGGGCAAATCGACCCGGCCCCTGGCCAGGGGGAGGTGGAAGATCCTCTTCCGCCTGGTCCTTTCCGGGAAGAAGGGGGAGACCTTTACTTTTTCCGCCCGGCCGGGGGGCGTGAAGAAACCCTACCCTCCCGGGTTCCAGGTGGACCTGAGACACCTTCCCGCCCGGTTCGAGGAGATCGAGCGCCGCCGCCGGGCGGGCCGGCCCGTCCTTTCGCCCGGAGGGACACGCCTGGCCTATACCTTCAAAGGAAACCTCTACGTCGTGGGCCTTCCGCCGGCCAAGGGAACGCGGATCTACCCGGCGGGCAAGATGGTTCCCCTTCGATTTCTCGACGAGAAGAAACTGGCCTGCCTGGACGGCGGGGACTTGAAGTTCCTCGACCTGGAGTCCGGGAAGGCCCAGGTCGTGCTCGAGGGGCTGGCCCACGCCGGGAACCTGCGTTTCTCTCCCGGGGGAGACCGCCTCTTCTGGCTGGAGAGCCCCCCCAAGCCCAGGCCGAAACCGGTCACCCGCTTTACCGAACTCCGCCAGAAGCTGGTGGACTGGAACCCTGGGTGCCGGATCTGGACGGCGGACCTGGAAAAGGGACTGCGCCGGCCCGTGACGGCCACGGGGGACTTCCAGGTCACTTCCTTCGACCTGGACCCCAAGGGGGAACGGCTTCTCCTGGTCAAGAAGACGCCCATTCCCTACAGGCCCTGGTTCACGAGCGAACTCTGGATCGTGGACACCCGGACCTTCCAGTCCAGGAAGGCGGCGGTCCTCCAGACGGGCTTCGAGAGCTGGCCCTCGGACCTCAGCTTCTCCCCCGGCGGGGACCGGGCCGTCTTCATCGCCCCCGCCTCGGAGGTCCGGCCCCTGGACGACCCCAGGGCGAAGAAACAAAAGCCTCACCCGGGCGCCCCGGCCTGGCTTTCCGAGTCCCACGGGGAGCACAACTTCGACAACGAAGACCTCTACCTCCTGGAGATCGACACGGGCAAGGTGAAAAACTTGACCTCCGAATTCGATCCTGCGGTCGTCTCGGGGAGCAGGCCCTGGTGGAGCGCCGGCGGGAAGAAGGTCCACTTCCTGGCCACAGCGGGCCGGCGGAGGGCCTTGTATACCCTGGACCTCTCCGTGGATCCCCCGGCCTTCAAGGCCTGGCCGGCGGGGCCCCTGGTCATGGACGCCCTCTCTCCGGCTCCCGCCGCGGCTCCCCCCAGGGTCGCCTTCTTGGGGGGAGGGTTCACCAGGCTTCCCTATATCGCCTGGATGGAAAAGGGAATCGCTCCAAGGGAGGTCTTCGACCCCAACAAGGAACTCCTGGCGACCTGGAAGCTCTCGAAGCCGGTGGACTTCGCCTTCCTGAACAAGGAGGGGGTCCGGATCGACGGCTGGCTCTACCCCGCCCTCGATCCCTTCCCGGGCAAGATCCCCCTGGTGGTCTACTACTACGGGGGTGCGTCGGCCACGCGGGAACTCTTCTACTGGACCCACCAGTTCCTTGCGGCCAACGGTTATGCCGTCTACGTCCTCAACCCCCGGGGCGCCGGGGCCTACGGGCGCGATTTCGCCGATTCCCACGTGAACGACTGGGGCAAGAGGGCGAGCGCGGACATCCTCGAAGGGATCGGGCGGGTGCTCAAGGCCCACCCTGAGCTGGATCCCGCCAAGGTGGGCTGTTTCGGCGGCTCCTACGGGGGGTTCACCACCATGGACCTGGTCACCAAGGACGCGAACCTGGCGGCGGCGGTGAGCATGTACGGCATCTCCAATATCGCGAGCTACTGGGGCGGCGGGACCTGGGGATGGACCTATGGGGACATGGCCCTGGCCCGGAGCTATCCCTGGAACAGGCGGGACATCTTCGTGGACCGCTCCCCCTTGTTTCATGCCGACCGGATCAAAACCCCTCTGCTCCTCCTCCACGGCCTGGCCGACGTGAACGTGCCCTGCCTGGAATCACAGCAGATGTTCACGGCCCTGAAGGTGCTCGGGCGCAAGGTGGAACTCGTCACCTTCCAGGGGGAGGACCACGGGATCTCGGGGTCCCGGAAGGACCGGAACCTGCACCGGACCATGATTCTTGAGTGGTTCGACCGCTTCCTCAAGGGACAGCCCGAGGCGTGGAACTACAGGTGGAAAAGAAGAAATTGATTCATTTGAGCGGAAACGCCGGAGAAGGAGGATGGAAATGAAGTCTTTCCAGGAACAGGTGAGGGAGGGCATCCCTTCGGAGCTTCCCGAGCATCCTCCCGAGGAGCCCGGGATCGACCACGCCCCCAGGCGGCCTCTTCTCTTGAACGACGCAGAGAAGGTCCTGGCCGTCAAGAACGCCCTTCGCTACTTCCGCAGAGAGTGGCATCCCCTCCTGGCTGAGGAATTCGCCCGCGAGCTGGAAAAGGACGGGCGGATCTACATGCGCAGGTTCCGGCCCCGCTACGAGATGAAGGCCCGGCCCATCGGGGAGTACCCGGCGAAGACCTCGAAGGCGGCGGCGATCATGCTCATGATCCAGAACAACCTGGACAAGGCGGTGGCCCAGTTTCCCCACGAGTTGATCACCTACGGGGGGAACGGCACGGTCTTCCAGAACTGGGCCCAGTATCTCCTCACGATGAAATACCTCTCCATGATGGAAGAGGACCAGACGCTGGTCCTCTACTCGGGCCACCCCCTCGGCCTCTTTCCCTCCCACCCCGACGCGCCGAGGGTGGTCCTCACCAACGGGATGGTGGTGCCGAACTACAGCTCCAAGGATGACTACGCCCGCATGGCCGCCCTGGGCGTGACCTCCTACGGCCAGATGACGGCCGGGAGCTTCATGTATATCGGCCCCCAGGGGATCGTGCACGGAACGACCATCACCCTCTTGAATGCGGGCCGCAAATACCTGGGGATCCCTCCCGGAGAGGACCTCTCGGGCAGGCTCTTCGTCACCTCCGGGCTCGGGGGAATGAGCGGGGCCCAGGCCAAGGCGTCGGTCATCGCAGGGGCCGTGGGCGTGATCGCCGAAATCAATCCCCGCGCCCTCAAGAAGCGCCTGGACCAGGGTTGGCTCCTGGAGGCGGAAGACGACCTGGACAAGGTGCTCTCCCGTATGGACCGGGCCCTCCGGGAGAAGAAGCCTCTCTCCCTGGGCTACCTGGGCAACGTGGTGGACCTCTGGGAGAGGCTGGTGAAGGAGGGGATCCATGTGGACCTGGGCTCCGACCAGACCTCCCTCCACAATCCATACCAGGGAGGGTATTACCCGGTCGGACTCACCCTGGAAGAGTCCAACCGGATGATGGCTGAGGCCCCGGAAAGCTTCAAGGAGAGGGTCCGCGAGTCCCTGCGGAGGCAGGTGGCCGCCGTCAACGCCCTGGCGGAGAGGGGCATGCGGTTCTGGGACTACGGAAACGCCTTCCTCCTGGAGGCCTCCCGGGCCGGGGCCCCGGGGATCCTCGAGGAGGACGGGTCCTTCGCCTATCCTTCCTACGTGGAGGACATCATGGGGCCCATGTGCTTCGATTACGGTTTCGGGCCTTTCCGGTGGGTCTGCACCTCCTGCGACCCCTCGGACCTGGATGTGACGGACCGGATCGCCGGGGACATCCTGGAGGAGATCGCCGCGAAGGCCGATCCCCGGGTGGAACAGCAGAACCGGGACAACCTGCGCTGGATCCGGGCGGCCAAGGACAACAATCTCGTCGTAGGTTCCCAGGCGCGCATCCTCTACGCCGACCGGGAGGGAAGGATCCGGATCGCCCTGGCCTTCAACGACGCCGTCCGGGAGGGGCGCGTCAAGGCGCCCATCGTGCTCGGCCGGGACCACCACGACGTTTCCGGCACCGACTCTCCTTTCCGGGAAACCGCCAACATCAAGGACGGGAGCAGGTTCACCGCCGACATGGCGGTCCACAACGTGATCGGCGACGCCTTCCGGGGCGCCACCTGGGTCTCCCTTCACAACGGGGGAGGGG
>JALUZX010000292.1 GCA_027011425.1 Planctomycetota bacterium | reverse complement strand
GGCTGGAGGTGGGCGGAGCGCTCCTTCTGGCGGTGATCCTGGTTGTGGCTTTTTCGGGGAAGAAGGCCTCCGTCCCGCCCAGGAAGGCGGCCCCCGAGAAAAAGACCGCGCCGGTCGTTCCCAAGTACACGCCTCCCCCCAAGCCCAAGACCTACGACTACCTGAAGAAGGCGGGGAAGAAACCGGAGCGCCCCGCCCCCAGTGTGGATCTCTCGATAGGCCGTAAATTGTATGAAGAGGCGCGGAGGCTCTGGGACGAGTCCGTCCGGGAGCGGAACCGGAGCGGCGGCGGAGCAAGGGCGAGGGAAACCCTTCACAAGGCATACCGCCTCCTGGAGAAGGCCCTGGACTCGGTGGAGGCCTTCAATCTCTGGGTGGAGGAAGCGGAACTGAAGGACTGGGCCATCGAAGGAGAGGCTTACAAGGCAAAGCGCGAAGTGGACAAGTGGTTCAACCTGCAGAGTCGGATCCACAAGATCCTGCCCCAAGCCGGGAAATAAGCGGCCCTTGGTCAAGCCCGGATACAACACCAACGGATTGACGCACCACAGGCTCGATGAGGCCCTGGAACTCGTGGCGGAGGCGGGCTTTCGCGCCGTGGCCTTGACCCTGGACGTCCCCCACCTGGATCCCTTGCGGGCCGGGCCGGGGGAGACGGCCCGGGCGGCCCGCCTCCTGGAGAGCCTGGGGCTGGAAACCGTGGTGGAAACGGGGGGGCGTTTTCTGCTGGATCCCCGGCGGAAGCACAGGCCCAACCTCCTGGAAAAAGATCCGCTTGAACGAAAGAAAAGATTCGACCTCCTGGTCCGGTGCCTTTCCATCGCCCGGGACCTGGGAGCCCGGGTCCTTTCCCTCTGGTCGGGGACGGTCCCGGAAGGGGTTTCCTGGGAAGCGGCATGGAAGAGGCTCCAGGAGGGGTTGGACCGCCTGGTGGAGGAAGCCCGAAAAAAGGGAATCGCTTTAGCCCTGGAACCCGAGCCGGGCCACCTGGTGGAACGAGTGGCTCACTGGAGGGCCCTCATTCGCGAGATGGGGCCCAGCGGCCCGGGCCTTTGTCTCGATGTGGGGCACTTGTGGGTCCTGGGCGAGGGGCCGCCCGGGGAGGTTCTCCTGGAAGGGGAGTGGCCCCGTTTGCTCCAGGTCCACCTGGACGACGCCCTTCCCGGCCGTCACGAGCACCTCGAACCGGGCCGGGGCGTGGTAGATTTCTCCATGGTCTTCCGGGACCTGGCGGCGGGCGGCTATGAAGGTCCGGCTTGCTGGGAGCTGAGCCGTTCGAGCCACCGGGCGCCCCAGGCGCTCCGGGAGGCCTGGGAGGTTACGAAGGTGTTGACGAAACATTGACCCTTGATTCACATGCTCCTAACGTTGTCCCGAAGAACCAAGAGGCGGGCCGGGAGGCCGTAGGGATCGCGACGAGCTTTCATAAATCATCCGGGCCAGGTCAAGGAGGGGTGAAGTTTCCATGAAGAAAAAGGAGACCAGGACATTGGTCCTCCGGGAATGTCCGACTCCCTCCGGGGATTCACACAACCTGATCACCCACAAGGTCAGCCTGGAGATGTGCCTCGCCCGCCAGGCCTCGGGCTACCACAAGTGCTACCGTTGCAAGTGGCGGGGCCGCCCGGCGGGCGCGGAAAAGGCCGCCGGCGCCTCCCCCGCTTGACGGAATTCCGGACCGCAGGCGGGGGCTCGAGCCCCCTTCCGGCCGGATTCAGGCCTCTTCCTTTCCTCCCATCTTCTTGAAGAAGGGCTTCGACGATCTCAGCCCTTCCAGGAAGAGGTGGAAGTCGATCTTCTCGTCCGGGGTGATGGCCTTCTCCTCTCCTTCCCCCAGGAGTTCCTCCACCACCCAGTCCGCGAGCCTGCAATCCCCCGTGAGAATACGGGAGGGAGAAAAAGAATCGAGTACGAGAATCCCGTGCTTCCTGAGCCTTCCTCGTTTCCAGAAGATCTTCCGGTTCTCCACCACCTCGGCCTGGTCGGCCGAGACCAGCTTGATCAGGTCCACCACATCCAGAAGGATGGCACCTTCCAGGAGTTCCTGGAAGAGCAGGGCCGCCGTGATGATCTCTTCCTCGAAGGAGAGACCGTGTTTGACCGTGAACTCCAGGAAGGGGTTGCGGAAGGATTTTTCCGTCCGTCCCAGGCGGCTTTTCATGGCCTTGAGCTTCCGGTTGATCCTGCGGGTCAAACCGGAGCCCGGGTTCCACTTGTCCGCCGGGGGAGGAGTCCAGTCCTCCCACCCGAAGAGCTTGCGGGACCGGGCCCAGTGGAGGTCCACCAGGACTTTTTCGTCGGCCATGAATTCGGCGTAAGAGGAGTATCCCTTTCTGCTGCGGGACCGCCTGCGGAAGTCCCGGGCCTCCATGTCCTCCTGGAGGAGAGTCATGGTCTTGTCCGTGATTTTGTATTTCCGGTCCAGAGGGTGGAGGTCCTCGTCATCCTTTTCCGCCTCGATGAGCCCGGCGACTTGCAGGGGGCCTTCCTCGGAGAGGCGGCCGGCGTGCTCCAGGATGTCGAAAGACTCGTGGAGGGCCTGCCTGAGAAGGTGCCGTCCCCCCAGGTAGGGCTGATCGGACCTGAGGTATTGGCGGAGCAGGATCCCGAGCACCAGGACGTCCAGGGCGTCCAGGTTGTAGTCGCGGACGGCTTCCCCCAGGTTGCCCGAGAGTTTCAGCCTGGAGAGGTCGTCCCGGAGGCGCTCCTCCTTTTTCTTCAGGATCGTGACCGACCGGGTGCGGCCGGATCGTTCGACCCCGTGGATGGTGACGCGGATCTTCTCGAGCTCGTCACAGAGGTCGAGCATCCTCTTGATACGTTCTCTTGCGGTCTTCCTCATGGTCGCGAAAAGCCCTTTCTGTCCACGAAAGATCTATTATAGATGGACCCGGCATTTGGGAAGGGGACCGGGCAGGGAAAGCCCCCTTCCCCGGGGAGGGC
>JALUZX010000291.1 GCA_027011425.1 Planctomycetota bacterium | reverse complement strand
CCCGGACCCCGAGGGCTGAGAGGGCCGCCGCCTCCTGGACCGTGGACATGCCCACGGCGTCCGCCCCGAGAGCCCGGGCCATGGCGATCTCGGCGGGAGTCTCGTAGGCGGGTCCCAGGTTTCCGAGATAGACCCCCTCGGGGAGAGGGCCTTGCGGGGACGCGGCCGACAGGAGTTTACGGACCTCCGGGTCGTAGATCTCGGTCATATCGGGAAACCGGGGCCCCAGGCGGGTCTCCAGGGGGCCGAAGAAGGGATTCCGGCCCTGGAGGTTGACCTGGTCCCGGATGAGCATCAGGTCCCCCGCCTCCAGGTCCTCCCTCACCCCTCCAGCGGCGTTGGTGAGGACCACCAGGGGACAGCCCAGGAAGGCCAGGGCCCGGACCAGGCGGACCACGTCCGCCGGAGCGTGTCCTTCGTAGAGGTGGATCCGCCCGCAGAGGAGGGCCAGGCGGACCCCTTTCCGCTCCCCGAAGAGGACCTTCCCGCCGTGGCCTTCCACCGTGGGCGGGGGAATCCCGGGAAGGTCGTCGTAGGGAAGGGCGGAGGCTCCCGCCAGGAGTTCCTCCAGGGGGGCCAGGCCGCTGCCGAGGACCACCCCCACATCGGGGTCCTTCACGCCCCCCTTGTCCAGGGCCTCGGCCAGGATCTCCACTCTCTCCGTTTCGGTCGTCACAGCATCACTCCCGCCAGGCAGGCCGTCATCCAGGAGGCGAAGGCCCCGGCCAGCATGGCCCGAAGACCCAGGCGGGCCAGGTCCGACTTACGAGAGGGCGCAATCCCCCCGATTCCTCCGAGTTGGATCCCGATGGACCCGAAATTCGCGAAGCCGCAAAGAGCGTAGGTGGCGATGAGAAAGGAGCGCTCCGAGAGGGCGTGCCGGAAGGCCGGTTCCGTGAGCCGGCCGTAGGCCACCAACTCGTTTGCGGCGATCTTGGTCCCCAGAAGCCCTCCCACTTTCGGGACCTCGCCCCAGGGGACGCCCATCATGGCCGCAAAGGGCGAGAAGACCCAGCCCAGGACCCGCTCCAGGGAAAGCTGGACCCCCGCCTCCCGGCCCACCCATCCAAGCCCGGCGTTCAGCACGGCCAGGATCCCCAGGAAGGCGATGAGCATGGCTCCCACGTTGAGGGCCAACTGGAGCCCCATGAGGGCGCCGTTGGCCGCGGCCTCCACAACATTGGCCGAAGTCCGGGGCACGGCCGCCTTGAGGGTCCCCTTGGTGACGGACTCCTCCGTCTCGGGGACCATGACCTTGGCCATGACAAGGGCGGCGGGGGCGCTCATCACGCTCGCCACGAGCAGGTGGCCCGCCGGAACGCCGAAGCCCACATACATGGCGAAGACCCCGCCCGCAATGGTGGCGAACCCCCCGGTCATCACGGCCATCAATTCGCTCTCGGTCATCTTCTCCACGAAGGGCTGGACCAGGAGGGGCGCCTCGGTCTGGCCCACGAAGATGTTCGCCGCCGCCGAGAGGGTCTCCCCCCCGGAGGTTCCCATGGTCTTGGCCATGACCCAGGCGAAGGCCTTGACCACGGCCTGCATGATCCCCATGTGGTAGAGGACGGCCATGAAGGAGGAAAAGAAGATGATCGTGGGAAGGACCATGAAGGCCATGACGAAACCATAGGGCTTGAAACCCGCGTTGGCCGGGTCGCCCAGGCCCCCGAAGACGAAGACGCTCCCCTGGAGGGAAAGATCGAGGAAGTCCTTTACGCCCCGGGAGATTTCCTGCAAGGTCTCCCGCCCCGCGGTCCACCAGAGGAAGACCAGGCCCAGGGCCACCTGGAGGCCCACGCCCCAGAGCACGACCCTCCAGGGGAAGAGGCGCCTCTTCTTGGAAAGAAGCCAGGCCAGGAAGACCAGGACCAGGAGCCCCAGGGCGGCCCGTCCCCTCTCTTCCAGGGCGACCCCTGCGATCAAAGACCTCCCTCCACGCGGTTGAGGACCCACCTCTCGTGGGTGATTCCTTCGAAATTGAGCTGGATCGCGTCCAGGAGGCGGGCCTGGGCCCTCCGGGCGGCCCCTTCGGTGCGGGCGTGGATTTCGAAGAAAGGCTCTCCTTTGGAGACGGATTCTCCCACCTTCTTGAGGAGGACAACGCCGCAGGCCGGGTCCACCGGGTCGGTCCACCGTTTCCGCCCCGCCCCCAGGTCCACCACGGCCAGGCCTACTTCCTTGGCGTGAATCCCCGTCACGTATCCCTCCTGGTCCGCCCGGGTCTTCACCACCACGGGCGCCCTGGGAAGAAGACTGGGGTCCTCCACCACCCGGGGATCCCCGCCCTGGGCCTCCACCATGGCCCGGAACTTCTCCAGCCCTTTCCCCCGGGCCAGGACCCTCTCGAGCATCTCCCGGGCCTGGGCCACGTCCTGGGCCAGCCCCCCCTGGACCAGGAGTTCCGCCCCGAGAGAGAAGACCAGGGCCTTGAGATCCTGGGTGCCTCCTCCCTTGAGGAACTCCAGGGCCTCCCGGACCTCCAGGGCGTTCCCCACGGTCCGGCCCAGGGGCTCGTCCATGGAGGTCACCAGGGCCACGGCCTTGAGTCCCAGGGCGGAGGCGGTGGTGATCATCCTGCGGGCCAGGGCCAAGGCGCTCCTTTGGTCCGGCATGAAGGCCCCTGTGCCTACCTTCACGTCCAGGACCAGGGCGTCCAGGTCCTCGGCCAGCTTCTTGGAAAGGATGCTGGCCGTGATCAAGGGGATGGAGTCCACCGTCTCCGTGGCGTCCCGGGCCTGGTAGAGCCTCTTTTCCGCTGGAACGAATTCCTCCGTGGCGCCCGCGATGAAGAGGCCCGCCTTCTCCAGGACCTTTTCCAGCTCGGAATGGCTCAGGTTCACCCGGAACCCGGGGATGGACTCCAGCTTGTCCAGGGTGCCCCCCGTGTGCAGGAGCCCCCGGGCGGAGATCATGGGCACCTGGGCGCCGCAGGCCGCCACCAGGGGCGCCAGGACC
>JALUZX010000290.1 GCA_027011425.1 Planctomycetota bacterium | reverse complement strand
TGCACGACGTTCGGGGCTTCGCTTCGCTCGCCCCTCCGGCGTGCTCTTCACGGGGTTTTGGGAGGCACCCTTCTTCTTGTGAAGAGTCCGCCGGAGCCTGCGTCGCTTCAGCGACGCAGGCGAACGTCGGACAAGAGGGATCCGTGAGTTTTCGGAGGATCCCTGGTTCGTGGGTTTTTCCCTGCACGACGTTCGGGGCTTCGCTTCGCTCGCCCCTCCGGCGTGCTCTTCACGGGGTTTTGGGAGGCACCCTTCTTCTTGTGAAGAGTCCGCCGGAGCCTGCGTCGCTTCAGCGACGCAGGCGAACGTGGGACAAGAGGGATCCTGGAGTCTTCGGAGGATCCTTGGTTCGTGGGTCTTCCCTTGCACGACGTTCGGGGCTTCGCTTCGATCGCCCCTCCGGCGTGCTCTTCACGATTTATTTGGCGAACGTCGGACAAGAGGGATCCAGGAGTTTTCGGAGGATCCCTGGGTCGTGGGATTTCCCTGCACGACGTTCGGGGCTTCGCTTCGCTCGCCCCTCCGGCGTGCTCTTCACGAAGAATGGGGGGCACGACGTTCGGGGCCCTTCGGGCCCCTCCGGCGTGCTCTTCACGATTTATTTGGCGAACGTCGGACAAGAGGGATCCTGGAGTTTTGGAAGGATCCCTGGGTCGTGGGATTTCCCTGCACGACGTTCGGGGCCCTTCGGGCCCCTCCGGCGTGCTCTTCACGAAGAATGGGGGGCACGACGTTCGGGGCTTCGCTTCGCTCGCCCCTCCGGCGGGCTCTTCACGGGGTATGGAGGTGTTTGGCGTCCCCTTCAGCGTCCCCTACATGCCCTCGGCGTCGCTGGGGTCGACGCCCAGGGCTTCTTTGCGGGAGAGGACGAGGCGGCCTCTTTCGTCTGCTCCCATGACGCGGACGAGGACGGTGTCGCCTTCCCTGGCGGCTTTGGTCATGTCCTCGGTGGGCTTTTCGTCCCACTCCTTGATGTGCACAAGCCCTTCCACGTGGGGGTAGATCTGGACGAAGGCCCCGTAATCCATGACCTTGACGACTTTGGCCTTGTAGACCTTTCCTTTCTGGACGTCTCCTGCGGCGGCCCGGATCCGTTTCATGGCCTCCCGGGCGGATGGCCCGTCCGGCGCGTATACGGTGACGAGGCCGTCTTCGTCCACCTTGAGGTCCACCTTGGTCTCTTCCTGGATGGACCGGATGGTCTGCCCCTTTGGCCCGATGAGGAGGCCGATGGACTGGGGCCGGATCCGAAGGGTGAAGGCCCTGGGCGCGTCGGGGGGGAGTTCCTTGCGCGGCGCCCCGAGAGCGTCCTTCATGCGCCCCAGGATGTGAAGCCTTCCCCGGCGGGCCTGCTCCATGGCCCTGGACATGACCTCCCGGGAGAGGCCGCCGATCTTGTTGTCCATCTGGATGGCCGTAACCCCTTCCTCGGTTCCGGCCACCTTGAAATCCATGTCCCCCAGGTGGTCTTCGTCGCCCAGGATGTCGGAGAGGATGACCTGCTTTTGGCCTTCCTGGATGAGGCCCATGGCGATTCCCGCCACGGGCGCCGCAAGGGGGACTCCGGCGTCCATCAGCGCCAGGCACCCGCCGCAGACGGTGGCCATGGAGGAGGATCCGTTGGACTCGGAGATGTCCGACTCCACCCGGATGATGTAGGGAAAGTCCTCGTAGGGGGGAAGCACGCCGAGAAGGGCGCGGCGCGCCAGGAATCCGTGGCCGATCTCCCGGCGGCCCGGGCCCCTCAGCGGGCGGACCTCGCCCACGCTGTAGGGGGGGAAGTTGTAGTGCAAAAGGAAGTTGATCTTCTCCATGCCCGCGAGGGTCTCGATGGTCTGGGCGCTGGACTCACCGCCCAGGGTGCAGGTCACAAGCGCCTGGGTCTCCCCGCGGGTGAAGATAGCCGAGCCGTGGGGGCCTTCGAGCCAGCCCACGTCGATCCAGATGGGCCGGATGTCCTCGGGGCCCCGCCCGTCGGGCCGCGCCCCCTCGGCTGTGATTGCCTTCCGCAGGATTTCATGCTCCAGCTCGGAGAGGGCCCGGGCCGTCTCCTGGGCCTGGTCGGGGTCGGCGGCCTGGGCCAGGGCCTCTTTTTCGATCCGGGCCACGGCAGCCCGGCGCGCCTGTTTTTCAGGGATCCGAAGGGCCCGGGCCAGGCGCTCGCCGTAGTCCCGGCGCGCCGCCTGGAGGATTTCCTCGGGGATGGGCGGCGCCTGGAAGGTGAATTTTTCCTTCCCCGCCTCCTGGCGCCACTCCTGGACGGTTTCCAAAAAAGGCCCCAGGGCGTCCTGGCCCTTGAAGAGCATCTCCAGGACCTGTTCCTCCGGGACCACGAGTGCCCCTCCTTCGACCATGACGAGCCCTTCCGGCCCGGCGGAAACCATCACGTCCGCATTGGCCTGTTCCATCTCGGCCGGGTTGGGAAGCACCACCAGGCGGTCGTCCACCAGCACGACCCGCACCCCGCCGGCCGGGCCGTTCCAGGGAATGGGGGAGAGGTGGAGGGCGGCTCCGGCGCCCAGGATGGCCAGGGGCGCCGGGTCGGAGTCCGAACCGGCCGAGAGGACCGTGGCCGTGACCTGGACTTCGTTTTTGAAGCCCTTGGGGAAGAGGGGGCGGATGGAGCGGTCCACGAGCCGGGAGGTGAGGACTTCCCGGTCCGTGATGCGTCCCTCCCGGCGGAGCCAGGAACCGGGGATCCGCCCGGCGGCGGCGAGTTTCTCCCGGTATTCCACGGTAAGAGGAAAGAAGTCCATGTCCGGCCGGGGCTCTTCGGCGGCGGTGACGGTCACCAGCACGGCCGTGGCGCCTTCCCGGACCAGGACGGCCGCCGAGGCCTGGCGGGCGATCCGGCCGGTCTCCAGCCGGATGGTCCGCCCGCCGATCTTTACTTCCCGCGTCGAGGGTTTCATGGATTCCTCCTGGTGTGGGTCTGGAAAAGGGGGATTCTCTCCCCCAGGG
>JALUZX010000289.1 GCA_027011425.1 Planctomycetota bacterium | reverse complement strand
GCCGGTGGGTGATGGGCGTATCCCCCCCGGTGGAGAGAGGGGCTCCGGGCCTTCGATGCGGGCCGAACTCCTGGGGGGGCTTCTCACCCTCCTGGTGTGCGGGGCGGTGGTCTACTCATTCGTGGAGATCCGGGCCCAGAAGACCAAGGTCCTCCGGGGGCTCGTGAAGCTCGCCGCGGAGGAACTCTCCCGCAAGGTGGAGAATTTCTTTCTTCTCCGGTTCGAAGCGGTCGATCATTTCCGTTCCCTCGTCTATTCCGGGAAGATCCCCGACGAGAAGCGGTTCCAGGAGGCGGCCCGGATCTTCCACAAGCGTTTTCCGGGGTTCCTCGCAATCAACTGGGTGGACCCCAAGGGGGTGATCCGGTGGGTCACTCCCCTGGAGGGGAACCGGGCCGCCCTGGGGAAGAACCTTCTCAAGCATCCGGAACCGAGCATACGAAAGACCTTCGCCGCCGCCATGGCCCGGCGCAGGCCCAAGCTCTCCCCTCCGGCCCGGCTCTACCAGGGGGGGATGGGCCTGGCGGCCTACTTTCCTCTCTCCCGCCGCGGAAGGCCGGCCGGTTTCTTGAACGCCGTCTTTCGAGCCTCCCGGTTGGGGGAATACCTGGGAGGCCTGGAAGCCTCCCAGGACCTGGTCTTCGAGTTGAAGGACGGGGACCGCGCCTTGATCCGCGGGGGAGAGGGAGAAGCCCCGCCTCCCTTTTCCTGGCAGGAAGGCTCCCCCGTCCGGGTGCTGGACCGTACCTGGAAGGTCCGGGTCGCCCCGGGCGGGGCCCTTCTGGCCAGGACCTTCCCCTGGACGGACTGGTTGTTTCTGGCCATGGGCCTCTCCCTGGCCCTGGGATTGGGATGGAGCTTCTTCCTGGCCCGGGCGCGGCTCCAGGGCACGCGGCGGGCCTTGGAGGCATTGCGGATCTCCGAAAACCGGTACCGTTTCCTGGTGGAGAACATGCACGAGGGGATCTGTCTCTTCAAGGGGGGCAAGGTCCGGATCGCCAATCCCAGGATGGAGGAAATCCTTGGTTACGATCCAGGGGAACTGAACGGGAAGGACTTGGATGCCCTCTTCCCCCGGGTGGCCCGCCGGATCGCTGAAGGAAAGAGGCCCTTTTCCGGGAGCTGGGAGGACATCTTCTCCAGGAAAGACGGATCCGCCTTTCCCTGCGAGGTCCGGGTCCTTGCCTTCCGGGAGGGCCCGGCGGAGATGCTCCAGGTGGTCTTGCGGGACTTGACCCGGAGAAAGGCCGTGGAGCGGGAGAAGGAGAGGGTCCAGGCCAGGCTCATGGAGACCCAGAAGCTGGAGAGCCTGGGCCTTCTGGCCGGGGGGATCGCCCACGATTTCAACAACCTGCTCACGGGGATCCTGGGCAACGCCTCCCTGGCGGAGACCCAGCTTCCCAAGGAAAGTCCCGTGCGGAAGACCTTGGAAGAGGTGGTGGAGGCATCCCGGAGGGCGGCCTCCCTGGTCCGGGAACTCCTGGCCTACGCGGGAAGGGGACGGGCGGCGAAGTGCGCCATGGATCTTTCGCGGGAGGTGGAGAGGATCGAGAAGGTCCTGCCCAAGGCCCTCCTGCAGTCGGCGAGCCTCCGTTTCTCTCTGGCCCGGAACCTCCCCGCCATCGAAGGAGACCCGGCCCAGGTCCAGCAGGTGGTGATGAACCTGGTGGTCAACGCCGCCGAGGCCGCCGCCTCGAGGGGGGGCGCCGTGCAGTTGACCACCGGCGCGGTATCCCTCGGGAAAGGAGAGAGACCTCCTTTCGCCGGGGGCATCGTTCCCCCTCCGGGGAATTACGTCTTCCTCAGGGTGGAGGACGGCGGCCCCGGGATGGAGAAAGAAACCCTTTCCCGAATTTTCGATCCCTTCTTTTCCACCAAGGGGCCGGGAAGGGGCCTGGGCCTGGCCGCCGTGCTGGGCATCATGAAATCCTGGGGCGGAGGAGTCCGGGTGGAGAGCGCTCCCGGGAGGGGAACGCGGGTGGAAGTCTTCTTCCCGGCGGCGCCCCTGGCTCTTCCCAGGGAGCCGGAGGAGAAAGGGGCTCCTTTCCAGGGGAGGGGGACGATTCTGGTTGTGGACGACGAGCCCTTGGTGGGAAACCTGGCGCGGGACGCCCTGGAAAGCTTCGGGTTCCGGATCTTTCTCGCCCGGAGCGGCGAGGAGGCCCTGGAGATCTTCCGCCGGGAAGGAGGAAAGATCGACCTGGTGGTCCTGGACAGGGTCATGCCGGGGCTGAGCGGGCCGGAGACCCTGAAACGTCTCCGGGCCCTTCGGCCGGGGCTGAAAGTGATCCTGACCAGCGGTTTTCCGGAAGGCGGATCCCTGGGGGCGGACGGGGAGGCATGGTCGGGGTTTCTCATGAAGCCTTTTACGCCCTTGGACCTGGCCGCGAAGGTGGCCGAAATCCTGGGAGAAGCCTGAACCGGGGCGGGAAGACCCGAGTCTTGCCTTTTTCCGGGCCTTGGGTTAGGAAAAACTCCGTCTAGTTCCTTGCCGGATACCCAAAGGAGACGGCCATGGCTCCTCGAAAAACCCGAAAGACCGGAAAAACCGCCCGCGGATCCCGAAAGACAGGAAAAGGGGGCGCGGGGAGCGCCCGAAAAAAGACCGAATCCCACCGGTCCGGGTCCCGGCACATCGTCCCGGGCGAGGACGTCTCCATCCGCTCCTTCCTGATCCACGGGAAGTTCAGGACCGAGGCCTGGGACTACTCCCACCACGTGGTTCCCCCCATCTCTTCCACCAGCACCTACAGGCTGGATTCCGCCGAGAGGGGGGCCATGGGTTTCTACGATTTCGCAGATCCCCTCAAGAGTAAGTTCGAGAAGTCCCCGATCTTCATCTACGAGAGGCTGGACGAGCCCACCCGGTCCATGCTGGAGGAGGACCTGGCCATCGCCGAAGGGGGCGAGATGGCCCTCTGCTTCTCCTCCGGGATGGGGGCCATCGCGTCCACGCTCCTCGCCATCCTGCAGACCGGGGACGAGGTGATCGCCCACGAGACCCTCTACGGCTGCACCTTCTCGCTCCTCAACAACTGGTTTCCCCGCTGGGGAATCAGCGTCAAGTACGTGGACCTGGTCCGGAACCCGGATCCGACCCCCTATTTCACCCAGAGGACCCGGGTCGTCTACTTCGAGACCCCCGTGAACCCCAACCTGGAGATCGTGGACATCGCCGCGGTGGTGAAGGCCGTCAAGGCGGAAAACCGAAAACGTCGCGACAAGGGGAAGATCAAGACCATCGTGGACAACACCTTCGCCTCCCCCGCCTGCCAGAGGCCCATCCAGATGGGCGTCGACCTGGTGGTCCACTCCCTGACCAAGAGCATCTCCGGGTTCGGCACGGAACTGGCCGGCGCGGTGGTGGGGCCGAAGAACATGGAGAGCGACATCATCCTGGCCAGGAAGGACCTTGGGACGCCGCTCTCCAGCAAGAGCGCCTGGGCCATCCTGGTCTACGGTCTTCCCACCCTGGATCTGCGGATGCGGAGAGCCGAAAAGACGGCCATGGCCGTGGCCCGGTTCCTGGATGGCCATCCCAAGGTGGAAAAGGTCCTCTACCCGGGGCTTCCCGCTTTCCCCTGGAAGAAGACGGCCCGGGCCCAGATGCGGGGGTTCGACGGGAAGTTCGCGCCGGGGAGCATGATCTATTTCACCACCGTGGGCTACAAGAAGAAGCCCGGCGAGGCTTCCTGCAAGCTGGTGAACACCATCGCCAGGGAAGCCTATTCCATCACCCTTGCCGTCTCCCTGGGCCAGATCCGGACTCTCATCGAGAAGCCCGGCTCCATGACCCACGCCGTGGTTCCCCCGGAAGTCCAGGCGGCGGGCGGGATCGACCCGGAAGGAATCCGCCTTGCCATCGGGCTGGAGGAACCGGAGGATCTCATCCGGGACCTGGAGAGAGCCTTGGCGAAAATCTGAGACGAGAAACCAGCATGGCAGAGATCGAGGTGGTTCTACCGGGGGGAGACGCCCTGCGTCTTCCCGGGGGCAAGACCGGCCGGGAGCTTGCCGGCGAGCTTCCCAAGGACATCGTGGCCTTCCTGGCGGAGGGGGAGATCCTGGACTTCACCCGGCCCCTTCCGGAGGAGGGGAGGGTGGAGGCCGTGCCCATCGGGAGCCCCCGGGGGCTCATGGTGCTCCGCCATTCGGCGGCCCACGTGATGGCCGCCGCCCTGGCCAGGCTCTTTCCCGGCGTCCGGTTCTGGAAGGGGCCGGCCCTGGAGGACGAGAGGTATGGGTTCTACTACGACGTGGACCTGGGCGAGGGGGCCCTGGGCCCCGAGGATCTCCGGCGCGTCGAGAAGGAGATGGCCCGGATCGTCAAGGAGAACCAGCCCTTCGAGAGGGTGGTGATCTCCCGGGAGGAGGCTTTTGCGAAGTTCCGGGCCCAGGGGGACACCTACAAGCTGGCCCTCCTGGAACAGATCCCTCCCGGAGAGGAGATCTCCCTCTACCGGAACGGGGACTTCGAAGACCTCTGCAGGGGGCCCCACCTGCCCCGGACGGGGCTTCTGGGCAGGGGCTTCGCCCTGCTCACCACGGCGGGGGCCTACTTCCAGGGGGACGAGCGGAACAAGATGCTCACCAGGGTATACGGGCACGCCTTCCCCACGAGGGAGGAGCTCCTGGCCCACAAGAAGCGCCTCGAGGAGGTGGCCCGCCGGGACCACCGGAAACTGGGCAGGGAGCTGGACCTCTTCTCCCTCCAGCCCGAGGGAGGCGCCGGCCTGGTCTTCTGGCACCCCAAGGGAGGGATGGTCCGCCACCTGGTGGAGAACTTCTGGCGCGAGGAGCACCTGAAGCGGGGCTACGACATCGTGTATACGCCCCACATCCTCAAGCAGACCCTCTGGGAGAAGTCGGGCCACTACGAGTTCTACTCGGACCTCATGTTCAGCCCCATGGAGGTGGAGGGGCAGAACTACCTGGTCAAGCCCATGAACTGTCCCGGCCACATCCTGATCTACAAGAACCGCCTCTGGTCCTACCGGGAGCTTCCCTTGAGGCTCGCCGAGCTGGGCACGGTTTACCGCTACGAAAAGAGCGGGGTGCTCCACGGCCTCTTGCGGGTCCGGGGATTCACCCAGGACGACGCCCACATCTTTTGCACCCCCGACCAGCTCGAAGGCGAGATCCGGGGGTGCCTGGAGCTGATGGACTTCCTCCTGAAGGCCTTCGGATACACCTACACGGCCTACCTCTCCACCAGGCCGGAGAAATACATCGGCGATCCCAAGGTCTGGGAGCAGGTGGAGGGGATCCTGGAGAAATGCCTGAAAGACCAGGGGATCTCCTACCATGTGGATCCCGGCGAGGGAGCCTTCTATGCGCCCAAGATCGACGTGAAGCTCACCGACGCCCTGGGCCGGGCCTGGCAGGGACCCACGGTGCAGGTGGATTTCAACCTGCCCGAGCGCTTCGACCTCACCTACAGGGGCGCCGACGGCGGGGAGCACCGGGTGTTCATGATCCACCGGGCCCTGCTGGGCTCCATGGAGAGGTTCATCGGGGGACTGATCGAGCATTACGCCGGGGCCTTCCCAGTGTGGCTGGCGCCCGTCCAGGTCCGGATCCTTCCGGTGACCGAGGCCAGGCTCCCTTACGCGGAGGCCTGCCTGGCCGCCCTCAAGGAGGCCGGGCTGCGGGCCGAGGTGGACCGCTCGGGAGAGAAGGTGGGCAAGCAGGTGCGGCGGGCCCTCTTCCAGGAGAAGATCCCTTACGCCGCCGTGGTTGGGGAGCGGGAGGAGCAGGAAGGCACCCTGGCGGTCCGGCACAGGTCCGAAGGGGAGGTGGGGAATCTCTCCGTGAAGGACCTGGCTGCCCTGCTGGAGGAAAAAGTGAAGGATCGTTCGTGAAAGGCGGGATGGAAGGGAACCCTTTGCCTTTGAAACTTGTCTTGTAGAATGCTTCTTCCCCGGTTCCCGGGGGACCCGCGATCCGTCCCGGAGCCGGGGTTTTTTGGAAGGTATTCACAATGTTGCGACGCTGGGGGCCGGGGTGCCGGCCTGCGGCGGGAAAGGAGGTACTTGGCTACACCAAGCAATCAATACAGGGTCAACCACCAGATCCGCATCCCGCGGGTCCTGGTGATCGATCAGAACGGCGTCAGCCTGGGGGAGATGGCCACGGACGTGGCCAGGAAGATGGCTGACGAAGCCGGCCTGGACCTGGTGGAGGTGAATCCCAATCAGCGTCCTCCCGTGTGCCGGATCATGGACTACGGGAAGTTCAAGTATGAACAGCGCAAGAAGCGGAAGAAGCAGACCACCTACACCATCAAGGGGATCCGGCTGCGCCCCAAGATCGGCGACCACGACATGGATGTGAAAGTAAAGCAGGCCAGGGCCTTCCTGGAGGCGGGGAACAAGGTGCAGGTCACCTTGATCTTCCGGGGCCGGGAGATGGTCCACCAGGACGTGGCCATGGGGGTCCTGGAGCGTTTCTACCAGCAACTCGAAGACATCGCCAAGGTGGAACGGGAGCCTTCCCTCGAGGGGAGGCGCATGACTTTGCTCCTCGCCAGGCGTTGAAAAAAGTTTCCCGAGGGTTGCCAGGGGCCCCCCGGGGACGTATGATGCGCAACTTCCCTGCTCCGGGATTGGGGCGGGGTCCATAAAATCTTGTTTAGAAAAGGGTTACGTCAACCGGGTGGTGCACCCATGCCGAAGATGAAGACCAAGCGAGGCGTCCTGAAGCGGATGAGCCTCACCAAGACGGGCAAAGTGAAGAGGCGCAAGGCCTTTCACGGCCATCTTCTTTCGGGGAAGAGCGCCAAAAGGAGGCGCAATCTCCGCCAGGCCGCCCTTGTGGAGGGGGCCTTCGCCAAGAGCGTCAAGAGGATGATGGGGGAGGCCTGAGGACATGGTGCGTGTCAGACCGATCGTTCCCGCCAACCGCAGGAAGAAGCGCTATTTCAAGCGGGCCAAGGGCTACTGGGGCGGGAGGCACCGCCTCTGGCAGACCGTCCAGGAGGCCCTGGTCCGGGCCGACGCCTTTTCCTACCGGGACAGGCGCAACAAGAAGAGGGATTTCCGCCGGATCTGGATCGTTCGCATTTCCGCGGCGGCCCGGATGCGGGGGTTGGCCTACAGCCGATTTATGGCGGGCCTGAAGAAGGCCGGGATCCTCCTGGACCGGAAGGCCCTCTCGGAGTTGGCGATTCACGACCCCGCCGCTTTCGATCAGCTCGTGGAAAAGGCCAAGGCGGAGCTTCAGGCGGGCTGATCCCTTTTTTCTTCTTTGCCATCGCCGGGGAGCTTCCCGCCCGGGGGCTCCCCTTTTCGTGCCCGGAGCGTTTCCCATGGAAGACAAGGTGCAAGCCCTTTCCCGGAAGGCCCGCCAGGAGATCGGGGAAGCCCGGACCCTGGAGGAGGTCAGGGCCCTGGAGGTGCGGCTTCTCGGCAAGAAGGGCGAGGTGACGGGGCTCCTCAAGGGCCTGGGTTCCCTCCCCAAGGAGGAACGCCCCGCCGCGGGAGCCCTGGTGAACCGGCTGAAAGAAGAGGTCCGGGACCTCCTGGAGAAGAGGCGGGAGGAGATCAAGGCCCGGCAGAAGGAGGCCTCTCTCCAGGTGCCGCCTCCCGATCCCACCGAGCCGGGCCGGCGCCCCGATGCGGGCCGGCTCCATCCCATCACCCTGGTCCAGGAGGAGCTGGAGGACGTCTTCGCCGGCATGGGCTTCATGGTTCTGGACGGGCCCGACGTGGAGCTGGACTACTACAACTTCGAAGCCCTGAACATCCCCAAGGACCATCCGGCCCGGGACGCCCACGACACCTTCTGGATCGAGGAGGGGCTCCTGCTTCGGACCCACACCTCGCCCGTCCAGATCCGCGCCATGGAGCGTTTTCCCCTGCCCATCCGGGCCATCGTGCCGGGCCGGTGCTTCCGACACGAGGTGGTGGACGCGAGCCACGAACATACCTTCTACCAGATGGAAGGCCTGGTGGTGGACCGGGGGATCTCCGTGGCCCACCTGATCCACACGATGAAGACCTGCCTTCGGGCCATCCTGGAGAGGGACGTGGAGATCCGGCTCAGGCCCGGCTATTTCCCCTTCGTGGAGCCCGGCTTCGAGCTGGACGTGAACTGCCCCTTCTGCGGGGGCTCGGGGCGGAAGGGGGATGCCGGGTGCCCGGTCTGCAAGGCCAGCGGCTGGATCGAACTTCTTCCCTGCGGAATGGTCCACCCCAACGTCCTCCGGGCGGGCGGGGTGGATCCCGAGGAGTACACGGGATTCGCCTTCGGAATGGGCCTCCAGAGGCTCGTCATGGTCCGTTACGGAATCCAGGATATCCGCCTCTTCATGGGCGGGGACCTGAGGTTCCTGGAGCAGTTTTGAGGCATGAAGCTATCCCTCAACTGGATCGGTCGTTACGTGGACCTGGGCGGCCTCTCCCCGGAGAAGGTCGCCGAGGACCTCACCCTGTCGGTGGCGGAGATCGAGGGGATCGAAACCTTCGGCGCCGAGCTGCGGAGCGTGGTCGTGGGGGAAGTCCTCTCCTGCGAGCCCCACCCCGATTCGGACCACCTGCACCTGTGCAAGGTCGCCGACGGGGGAGGGGAGGCCCTGGACGTGGTCTGCGGCGCGCCCAACGTGGCGAAGGGCCAGAAGGTCCCCTTCGCCCGGGCCGGGACGGTGCTTCCCGGGGGCGTCAAGCTCAAGAAGACGAAGATCCGGGGGGCCCTCTCGCTCGGGATGATCCTGAGCGAACAGGAGATGGGGCTCGCCTTCGAGAGCGAGGGCATCCTGGTCCTTCCGGAAGACGCGCCCGTGGGAAAGCCTCTGACCGATGTGCTCCCCGTCCTGGATACGGTCCTGGAGATCGACAACAAGTCCATCACCCACAGGCCCGATCTCTGGGGCCACTACGGGTTCGCCCGGGAGCTGGCCGCCCTCTACGGGAGGGAATTGAAGCCCGCCGCGGGCGAAGTGCGCCTCCCCGGGGAGGGGGAGACCGTTCCCATCCACATCGAGGCGCCGGAACTCTGCAAGCGCTACATCGGCCTGGTCCTGGAGGGGCTGAGCGTGGGGCCCGCGCCGGCCTGGATGCGTTATCTCCTGGCCGCCGTGGGCCAGAGGCCCATCTCCAACATCGTGGATCTCACCAACTTCCTTCTTCTGGATTTGGGCCAGCCCATGCACGCCTTCGACCTGGAGCGGCTTCGGGGCCCGGAGATCCGGGTCCGGCGGGCCGGCGAGGGGGAAGTGCTCCGGACCCTGGACGGGGTGGACCGCATCCTCACCCCGGCGGACCTGGTCATCGCCGACGCGGGGGGAGCCGTGGCCCTGGCTGGGGTCATGGGCGGCGAGGAGTCGGAGATCCGGCCCGGGACGAGGAAGATGCTCCTGGAGAGCGCCAACTTCGACCCCGTCACCATCCGGAGGACCGCTTTCCGGACGGCCCTGAGAAGCGAGTCGAGCGCCCGGTTCGAGAAGAGCCTGGACCCGGAGCTGGCCATGACGGCGGTGCTGAAATTCGTGGAACTCCTGGACGAGGTCTGTCCCGGCGCGAAGCCCGCGGGCCCGGCCGTGGACGCCGGGGGCTGGAAGTTCCGGGGCCTCCAGGTTCCGCTCCGGCGATCCAGGGTCGCCCTCAAGCTCGGCGTAGAGATCCCGGATGAGCGGATCGAGGAGATCCTCTCCTCTCTCAGCTTCACCCTCCACCCTTCCCCCGAGGGGTGGACCGTGGACGTTCCGAGCTTCCGGGCCACCAAGGACATCTCCATCGAGGACGACCTGATCGAGGAGATCGGCCGGATCTACCGTTACGACAACATTCCACCCAAGGCGCCCCTGGCGGAGTTGGACGTCACCTGGAAGGACCCGGCCCTGGTCCTGGACCGGAAGGTCAGGCGGATCCTCTCGGGGGACCTGCGCATGCGGGAGGCCTACAACTACTCCTTCCTTCCCGACGAGCTGGCCCGCAAGCTCGGCCTGGAGGGAGAAGAATACCTGGTCCTCCAGAATCCCATCGCCGAGAACCTCTCCCGGATCCGGCGGGACGTGCTTCCCGGGCTCCTGGGCTCCCTGGAGTTGAACCTGCGCCACCACGACGAGGTCCGGCTCTTCGAGATCGGGAAGGGATACCGCCCGGAGGTCCGGGACGAGCGGCGCCAGCCCCTGGAAGTCCGCCAGGCGGCGGGGCTCGTCGCCAGGAAGGGGGGAGAGGATCCCTTCCCCGAGGTGAAGGGCCTCCTGGAACACCTGGCGGACCGGCTCGATCTGGGGGAGGCGCGCTTCGAACT
>JALUZX010000288.1 GCA_027011425.1 Planctomycetota bacterium | reverse complement strand
CTCCCCGGCCGTCCCAGGTCAAGGGAACCTGCCTCACCTCGGAGTGCCACCAGAACGTCGCCTCCCAACCGGTGGTGCACGGCCCCCTCGTCCAGAACGCCTGCCGGAGGTGCCACAAGTTCAAGGACGTGGCCAAGCACACCTTCACCCTGGTGGACAAGGGAAAGCCCGCCATGTGCCTCCAGTGCCACGAAATGCCCCTGCCTCCCGGGCTTTCGTTGAAGGCGGAAAAGAAAAAGGAAAGTAAGGGGCCCGGAAAGGAAGCCGGCAAGAAATCCTCCCCGGCCCCCGGGGTCCACGGAAGCCTTCACAAGCCTTTCTCTGAGACCTGCCTCAGCTGCCACGACCCCCATGGGGGGAAGACCAGGAACCTCCTCAAGTTCGAATCGGCCAACGCCTCCTGCGAAAAATGTCATCCCGGCGTGGGGACCAAGGGAAAGAAGGTCCACGGCCCGGTGGCGGTGAAAGCTTGCGTGGTCTGCCACAGTCCCCATTTCTCGAAGCAGGCCGACCTTCTTCTCAAGAAACCCACCGACTTGTGCCTCTCCTGCCACGAAGACATGCAGATGGGGATGGAAAAGGCCGTCTCCATCCACGAGGCCGTCAAGGACGGATGCACGGGCTGTCACTCGGCCCATGAATCCGACGACCCCGCCCTCCTGAAAGGACCGGGCATCTCCGATTGCATGGCCTGCCACAAGGATTTCCTGGGGAAGATGAAAAAGAAGAAATACTTCCACGGGGCGCTCGCTGAAAACCACCGGTGCGCAAATTGTCATTCTCCCCACTTCTCCAGGGAGCATTTCCTCCTGAAAGAAAAACCGAGCCTCCTGTGCATGGATTGCCACTCCAAGGAGATTTCCGTCCCCCCCAAGGAAAAGGGGGGGAAAACCAGGACCATCCCCAGCATCCTGGAGCAGATCGAGGGGAAGAAGCACCTCCACGGCCCCGTCAAGGTGGGCAACTGCGCCGCCTGCCACAACGGTCACGGAAGCGATTACATCAACCTCCTTCGCTTCCCCTTCCCGGGGACTTTCTACGCCAAGTGGAACGAGAAGGCCTACCTGGCCTGCTTCGAATGCCACGAGTCCAGGCTGGTGAGTGAAAAGCGCACCACCCGTTCCACCGGCTTCCGCAACGGGGACCTGAACCTGCACTTCCTCCACACCATGCGGAAGAAAGGGCGCACCTGCCGCGCCTGCCACGCCGAACACGCCGGCTCCCAGCCCAAGCTGATCCGGGAGAAAGTCCCCTTCGGATCATGGGCGTTCGACAACATCTTCAAGAAGACAGCCACGGGCGGAAGCTGCGCCACCGGTTGTCACAGGCCCAAGGCCTATGACAGGAAGAATCCCGTCAAGTATTGACCTCTTTCCGGCCCCCTCTCCCCGCGCCTATTTGCGGTGGCAGTGGAGGCACAACCGGGACCCGGCCAGGGTCTTCCGGAGCAGGTGGCCGTATCCGGACGTGCCGTTGTGCGGATCGTGGCAGGTGGCGCACTCGACGTAGCCGTCGAAGAAGGGAAGTTCGCTCGTAATGGGTCTCCACCCTCCCCGCTTATGGCAGTTGAAGCAGTTCGGGAGTTGCCTCGCCGGGTTCCTGTTCTGGTGCTTCCACTTGATGCTCACCGGATGGTCGTCGGAGAGGTTCGTCCCCAGGTTGGCGTCCCCCGAAATGAAGGTATTCCCCGTCATTCCTCCGAAGGAATCGAGGGCCACCGTTCCGTCGTGGCAGGAGAGGCATAGCCTGGTGACGCCCCGGGGCTGTTCCGGCTGGACCACAAGGGTCCGGCTGGAATAGAGGGTGAAAGTGGCCGTCGTGACCCGGTGGTTCCAGAGAGGTGCTCCGGCCGCCGCGGTGTCCGAGTTGTGGGGGGTGTGGCAGACCACGCAGATCTCCCCGGAACCGTTCCAGGAACTCCCGCTGAAATCGTGGGGGCTTCCCGAGATCTGGCCGCGACCGAAAGGGGAAATCCAAAGGAGAACGAAAAAAGCCGGGAACACCGCGGGAATTCGCTTTTTCATGGCTGTTGCTCCTGCTTTTGCTTTCGCGACCAGGTCTTTCCTCCCGGCCGGGGAGCCGGAGAAGGTCCCGGCGGACAAACCGGTTCGCCCACCTTCCCCTGAGTTAGTCTCCCATGTTCTCCTTCCTCCCGCAATCCGTAAATCGTTTTTTCCTGTCCCGTAACGAGAAAAAATCGAGGAAACAAGATCGGTCCCATCATCTCTCCCGGGCCTCCACGAAACCCTCTTCCAGGATCATTTCGTACCGGTATCCATACCCGAAATCCCGGTTCAAACCCACCTTGCCCCTAACAAGGACCTTCTCCCCCTCTTCGACCCTGTCCTTCGTGGTGAAGACCAGGTCACGGGCTCCCCTTGGAGCCCCGGCGTCGACCAGGTGGATCCAGTTCTTCCCCATGATTCCCGCGTTCACCTTGGTGACCACGCCCCGAACCCGGACCACCTTCCCCCCAAGGCCCGCCTTCTTTTTCCAAAGAAGGGCCACCGTGTAGACCCGGCCCGGCTTCTCCTTCGCCCGAACCCCCGGCCCTTTCCTCTTCCCTTCCCTTCCCCGATCTCCCACCGTGGCGGATTTCCCGCCGACCTTCCGGAAACGGGAGACGAAATAGAGTTTCTTGAAAGTCCGCCCCAGGGTCTTGGAATGGAAGTCCTCCAAGGGCGCCCCCCTCAGGAAGGCCAGGCGCTCACCTTTCTTCAAGGCCGTCTCCGGGCCCGCCACCCAAACATCACGACCCCCTTTTCGGACCCGGGCGTAAGTATAGCCCCCGGAATGGAAGACCTCTTCCACGGTCCCGAGAAAGGTTCCTTCCCCTCCGGCCCGTTTCTCTGGATCCGAAACCCTGGAGGACGAACCTGGAGGAACCGCCCCGGAAGGCTCCCTTTCCCCGGGGCCGCAGGAGGCGAAGAACAAGAGGAGAGCCGGCAAAAGGAGGGCGGAAACCCTTCCC
>JALUZX010000287.1 GCA_027011425.1 Planctomycetota bacterium | reverse complement strand
TCCGGAAGGTTGTGTCCCCCCCTCATCTCGTGAAGAGCACGCCGGAGGGGCGGAGCGAAGCGACGCCCCGAACGTCGTGCATGGATCACCCTCGAGCCTGGGATCCTTCGAAGACTTGGGGAGCCTTCTTTGTCCGACGTTCGCCAGGGTCGCCGGAGGCGACCCTGGCTCCGGCGGACTCTTCACGGCTTTAGGAAGCTTCCGGAAGGTTGTGTCCCCCCCTCATCCCGTGAAGAGCACGCCGGAGGGGCGGAGCGAAGCGACGCCCCGAACGTCGTGCAGGGATCACCCACGAGCCTGGGATCCTTCGAAGACTTGGGGAGCCTTCTTTGTCCGACGTTCGCCAGGGTCGCCGGAGGCGACCCTGGCTCCGGCGGACTCTTCACAAACAAAGGGAATGCGACGCAGGCTCCGGCGGACTCTTCACGAAAAGAAGATAGGCGGTCCTTACTCCAGGGCGGCGCCGACGATTTTACAATGGGGGCAATCGTCGTTCTTGGCGACTTCGATGGACCGGGTCACCTGAAACGGATAGGTGAAGATCTCCACCATCTCCCCCCCCACTTCGGGGTCCAGGGAATTACACCACAGGGTGTATTGCGTCAGGTGATCCAGAACCCGCCGCGTCCCGTCCAGGAGGTCGTAAGCGACCTTGGCCCCGATCAAGGACACCAGGGAGAGATCGGTGGAAATCCCCGGCTCGAACCGGACGTCTTCCAGGTGCTCCTTGGTCGTATAGATCCGCCGGTTCTCCGAGACCCGGCCCCCGTTGAACCCCATGTTGTCGTAGAGGCACTTGTAGCAGGCCGTCTCCCCGGGAAGGGAGTAGAAGATCTCCCCGGCGAAGGCCCGCTCCCAAAGCCCGATGGAGAGAAAGGGAACCTTGTAGAGGCAGGAGATCCGGTTGGCGTAGAGGTCGGCCTCCCGGTTGTCGCCGCTGGCCAGGACGAGCGTCCCGGGGCGGAGGAAATCGTCGAAGACCTCCTTGGGCAGGCGCTGGATTACGATCTTCTGGGTCTGGACGCTGGCGGCCGGGTTGATGTCCAGGATACGGTCTTTGAGGGCGTCCACCTTGAACCGCCCCACGTCGGTGACCGAGCACTGGTGGCGGCAGAGGTTGTGGTATTCCAGGGTGTCCGGGTCCACCAGAAGGAAGTTCCCCACCCCGGCCCGGGCGAATTCCAGGGCCAGGAGGGAACCCACGGACCCGCAGGCCATGACGAGAACCCGCTTGTCCAGCATGCGGGCCACTTCCAGGATGCCTGTGTTGCGGGAGAAGACGTCCTGGGTGAGAGAGTAGAACTCGATCCTGCAGGGCCGGTGGTCGAGCTTGAACTGGAGCCCGTCCTCGGACCAGCGGCCTTCCAGGTTGGGCCCAGGGCTGTCCTGGGCCTGCTCCTCCCCGCCCTCCCCGGTTTGGGCGCATGTGGAGCCCTCGGGCCTGGGCCCGAGCCAACCAAGGAGCTGGGCGGGCGCGAAGGTCTTGGGCCGGTTGGGGGGCGCGCCGCAGGAAAGCACATTGGCCGTCCGGGTCTCGGGATGGAAATACCCGTAGAGGGGTCCCTCGGGCCTTTGGGCCATCAGCTCCTGGGGAAACAAAACCCTGGGGGCGTCTTTGGGAAGGGGCGTCACGGCTGGTTCTCCTGGGGATCCTCGCCGCCAGGTCCGGGTTTGTCCTCGTTCTTATTCTTTTTCTTTTTTTGGGGCCCCGGGGCTTCCGGATCGGACCCTGCCGTAGGGTCGCCCCCCTGGGTGAAGGTCTGGAGGTCCTGGAAGGCCTGGGTGTCTTCCCAGCGCTCGGGTTCCTTGGAGGAAGTTTCTTCTCCGGCGTCGTAGAGCTCCGAATCTTCTCCCAGGAACTCCTCTTCCCCCTCTTCCTCGCGGGCCTCCGCCCCATCCGGGGACCCGAATTCCGGTCCGGCGGCAAGGGCCTGGTTGATCATGGCCTGGAGAATGCCCGGCCGGTAGGGATAGCGGGCGCCGCCGCTCTCCAGGTAGGGCGCGCCTCCGACCATGAGGAAACTGAGGCTGAGCTCGGGGGGATAGCCGGCCATCTGGGTGACCCGGCTCATGCGGACGTGGAGGCGTCCTCCTTCGAGGCGGAGCTGGTAGCTGTAGTCGGGCTGGTCTTCGAGGAAATCCAGGTCGGGCTGGACGGCCTGGAGGAGGAGTTCGGCGGACTGGGGCTGGGGGTCCGCCTTGGGCTTGGGGGCGATCTTGCCGGCGATCTTTCGGACCAGGTTCTTCTTTTCCTCCTGCAAATCCCCCTTGGACTTCCGGCGGACCTCCTCTTCCAGCTCCCTGGGGGTTTTCCGGTCCAGGATGCCCGGGGGGAAATGGCCGTCGCCGAGAAAGATCTGCATGGGCCTGTAGAGCACGACGGCGCCGGTCTTGTAGCCCTTTTTTGGGTTCCACTGGACCGAGGCGGGCCGGGTTTGGGATTGGTCCTGGTAGGAGGCGAGGACGGCGCCGTCTTTGCCGGCGTGGCCCTTGCCGGTGACCTGGTAGAAGGTCATGCGCAGGTGGGGGTCCAGGTTGACCAGGCCGGAGACGGCCTTGCCCCCGCAGATCTGGACATAGGTGCTGTTGGTGCGGTGGTCCAGGGAGGAGAAGGTGTCGTAGGAGCCGGGGTGGCGGTGCCAGAGGCCGAGGAGGCGGAGGGGCCGCTTGTAGGAGAGGGCGCGCTTGTTGGCCAGGTGGGTGAGATATTTGTAGTCGTATTCGAAATAGGCGGGCTCCAGGACGGCCTCGGGTCCGGGATCGAGAATCTCCACGACGTAAGTGCCTCCGTCCTGCTCCAGGCCTAGGAGAACCCCGCCGGTCTCGGTGTGGAAGTTCTCCAGGACCTCCAGGAGGAGCCTCTGGTAGGCCTGAGTGGAGAGATAGAGCTTGGGAACTCTCATAAAAATTTTTTAATTTAGTTATTCAATGAACAATGAAAATTTTGCCAACCGATTGAAATTAGCAAAAATAC
>JALUZX010000286.1 GCA_027011425.1 Planctomycetota bacterium | reverse complement strand
TCCTTGGCCACAGCGAAGACCCGGATCTCCCCCGCCGAAAGAAGGGCCGGGGACTTCCAGCGGAAGCTCCCGTCCTCCCCGGTCTTCCCTTCCACCAGGATCTTCTTCCCGTCGGAGACCACCACCTCGGCCCCTCCCTCGGGCCGCTCCTTCCGGGTGTTCTCGGTGAACACGAAAAGCCCTCCCCGGCTCGCCTTGGCGATCAAGGCCAGGTCCGAGACCACCACAAGGGTGGTTGCCTCCAGTTTCCCGTCGTCCACCTTCACCACGTAGGCGCCGGCCCCCCGGAAGGGGACCTCCACATCCCTCCTGGTCTCCACGAAGGGCTTGTATCCCTTCACGGCGCTCTCGAAGACCCGGTCCGGTTCGATCACCTCGATCCGGAGCCTGTCGATGTCCGAGGCCGTGTGGGTGGCCCGGAAGAAGGTCCCGAGATCCAGCTTGAACACCCGCACCCTCAGCTTGGGGATGTTCCGGCTCTCCACTGTGAACCGGGGCTTCTCGTCGGTGCGATAGACCCTCTCCGTATAAAGGGCCAGCGAAGGCTCGCGGAGCTTCTTCACGGCGGCCCGGGCCATTCCCGCCCAGGACCCCCAGGTCACCTTCTTCCAGGTCTCCAGGGCCTTCACCGGATCGGAGAGCTTCTCGGCGTAGATCTTCCCCACCAGGTAAAGGGCCTCGCCGGCGGCGTTGGTCCTGGGAAACCGTGTGGAGCACTCCGCCAGCACCTCCCGGGCCGCCTTCCAGCGCTCCCGCTCCATCTCCATCTTCCCGATCAGTAGCACCGTATCCGCGGCCCTTCGGTCCAGGGGATGCCTCTCCAGGAAACGCCGGAAGAGGCGGATCGCCCGGTCGAAGTGTTCCTTTCCCTTTCGCTTCTCCGCGTAGGCCTCCTCGTATTCGCACTCCACAACCGCCGCCTGGACGGCCCGCCACTTCCCCTGGTCGGGGAACCTGGAGAGGTAGGCCCGGTAGGCCCGGATCGCTTCCTCGTATTTTCCCTGGGAGCGGAGGATGTCCCCCACGAGGGCCTGGGCCTCGGAGAGAACCCCGGGCTTGGCCTTCCCGAACTTCTCCAGCAGGGACTCCGCCTCGGCCAGGGCCTCTCCCGGCCTTCCCCGGTAGAGCAGGGCCCGGGCGATCTCCAGGGCCGCCTTGGGCGCCAACTCATCCCCCGGGTATTCACGGATCAAGTCCCTGTAAGCCCCCACGCCCTGGGAAAGGGCCCCTTCGCTCCCGGGCCTCGGCATCCCGAAGGTCTTCCCCAGCCCGTAGAGGCACCGGGCCGCCTCCTTGGTCCCCCGGAACTTCTTCGCCCCCTCCCGGAAGACCCGGCGCGCCTCCAGGACCCTCCCCGACCTCCTGTAGGATTCCCCCAGCAGGTAGGTCGCCCGGCCCAGCCTGGCCGAGTCGGGCCACCTCTCGAGGAAGGCCTCCAGGCGCTTCGACGCGTCGGAGTAGTCCTTGCACTCGAAGGCCTCCGAGGCGGCCAGGAAGGAGACCTCCTCGGCCCTGGCGCCCCGGAGCCCGAGTTCCAGGGCCAGGTCGTAGAAGTTCCTTGCCTTGCGGTGGTCCGGTTTCTCTCCATCCAGGGCCTTCGACGCCAGCCTGAGATAGACCCCGGCCGCCTGTTCCTTGCGTTTCTCCGAAACCAGAGCGCCTACCCGCTTCTCCAGGATCTCCGCCGCCTCCCTGAAGCGCCTGGCCCCGGCCAGGGCCTCGGCCTTCCCGAAGGCCGCCCGGTCCGCCCAGGGGGAACGGGGCGCCTCCTTCAAGAGCATCGAGAAAGCCCGGGCCGCCTTTTCCTCTTCCCCGGAAAGCAGGCGGGCTTCCCCCAAGAGAAAGAGCATCCTCTCCCGCTCCACTCCGGGGGGCGCCTTCTCCAGGAGGGCCGAAAGCTCTTCCGCCGCATCCTTGTAGCGGCGGTCCAGGAGTTTCTCTTCCGCCGCCTTGGGTCCCGCCAACCGGGCCGCCCCGAGAAGAAGGAGGGCCAGGAACGGGAGCATAACAAAAACCGAGCGTGTCTTGCCGTCAGCCTTCATAGGAGGAATCTCCATGTCTGGACGCCTTTGGGGGCCGGGACGGGCCCGGCCTCCGGCAGGTGCGAAGAAGAACCCTTCCTCAACGCACCCTTCCCGGGGAGGGTTCCCAAAAAAGGCCCTTCTTGCCAAAGACCGGGCCCCTTACCCATGATCCTGCCTGGGCTGATCGATCCCTCCTCGCGCCAGGGAGTTTCTCTTGACCCAAAACCCCTTCAGGTCCTCCGGCCCGGCGGGCCCGCCCCGGGGGAAGAGAAGAAATCTCCTCCCCTGGGTCCTCCTCCTCTTGGGGGCGGTCCTTGCACTCCGCCTCACGGGGGCGCTCCTTCCCCGGAGCCTTCCCGACGGGGACGCCCTGGGCTACCTGGAGGCCGCCCGCCACGTGGCCCGGGGAGAGGGCCTGGTCACCAACTGGACCAGGAGTCTCCCCCGAAAGGACCTCACCTTTCCCCTCCCCTACAAGGGTTATCCCGCCTTGCCCCTGCTGGTTGGAGGCCTGGGAAGACTGGGCCTTCCCCTGGAAGGGGCGGGAATCGGCCTGGTCCTGCTCCTTCTGGCCCTCGGTCTCTTGGCCTTCTGGAAGACCTGGGAACGCCTTTGGCGGGAGGAAAGGGGCAGCCTTCCTCCCGCCTGGATCGCCCTCCTTCCCGCGGCCCTCCTGGGATTCCACAAGCACCTCACGGTGGCCACCGTGGAGGTCCTCACCGACGGGCCCGGCCTGGCCATGGGGATTCTCTGCCTCTGGCTCCTCCTTCGGGCGGGAAGGGCCCGCAAAAACCCATCCTTCCTGCTCTTCTCTTTCCTGGCCGGGACAGCCGCCCTGGCGGGCGGGCTTTTCCGCTTCCAGGACCTCTTCCTCCTCGGGGTGGGACCGGCCTGGTTCCTCCTGGGGAGTCGGGGCGCCCGCAAGGTTACGGGGCCGGCCCTCTTTTTCTCGCCCC
>JALUZX010000285.1 GCA_027011425.1 Planctomycetota bacterium | reverse complement strand
GCGGGGCGGCGGGCAGGTCCAAGGGGTCCTTTTCGCCCCTCTCCAGGCGAAGGGAAGCCAGGCCCGCCACCATGGCGCCGTTGTCGGAACAGAGTTCCATGGGGGGGAAGGAGAGGTGGATCCCTTTGCATCCCCCGGCGAGTTTCTCCCGGAGAAGCCGGTTCCGGGCCACGCCCCCGCCCAGGGCCAGGGCCCGGGCCCCGGTGTGTTTCACGGCCGCCAGGCACCTCTGCACCAGGTGCTCCACCACGGCCTCCTGGAAGGCCCGGGCCAGCCGGCAGGTCTCCTCCCGCCCGAGGGGGGCTTCCTTTTCCACGCGGATGCGGAGGGCCGTCTTCAGGCCGCTGAAGGAGAAGTTCAGGTCTTTCCGTCCCTTGAGGGGCACGGGGAAAGGGGGGAGGGCCGGCCGGTCCACCAGGCGGGCCGCCTCTTCCAGGGCGGGTCCCCCCGGGTATCCCAGCCCCAGGAGGGCGGCGGCCTTGTCCAGGACCTCGCCTGCGGCGTCGTCCAGGGTGCGGCCCATCCGGAGGCCTTTGCCGGGGCGCTCCATGTAGAAAAGGGATGTATGTCCTCCCGAGGCGACCAGGGAGACGCAGGGAAAGGGGAGGTCCGGGTCGGTCATGGCCGCGGCGTGGAGGTGGGCCTGGATGTGGTCCACCCCCAGAAAAGGGACGCCCAGCCTCCAGGCCAGGGCCTTGGCTCCCGAGACTCCCACCAGGAGGGCGCCGATCAGGCCGGGCCTGCAAGTGGCGGCCACGGCGTCCAGCTCAAGGGGGCGGATCCGGGCCTCCCGGAAGGCCTCCTCCAGAACGGGCAGAAGGCGCCTGAGGTGGGAACGGCTGGCGATCTCGGGAACCACTCCCCCGAAGGGCCTGTGAAGGGCCACCTGGCTGGAGATCCGGTTGGCAAGGATCTCCTTACCGTCCCGGACGATCCCGGCCGAGGTTTCGTCGCAGGATGTGTCGATGCCGAGGACCAGCATGGGTTTCAACGGTTTTTCTTGGGGGGGAAGGGAGAGAAGGCAGGAACGCCCCGCCGGAGGAGTTCCAGGGCGGCCTTGCACTGGGGGTCATTGGGTCGCTTGGGGTTCTCCACCTTGAGTTCTTCGAGAAGGGCTTCCACTTGGGCCTTGTACTTGGCCGGCGGTTCCCATGAGTTGATCCAGTAATAGAGGTTGAGCCTGTCTTTCTGGGCCATGTCCACGGGAAGGTCCGGGACCACCCCTCCAAGGGAGCCTTCTTTTCTCTCCTTCGCCGTAGGTTCCACAAGAAGGCCCGAGGGGGTGGCGTAACGGGCGATGGTGAACTTCACTTTCATCCGGGGGTCCGAAAGGGTAGTCAGGGTCTGGACGGTTCCCTTGCCGAAGGTGCGGGTCCCTACCACCACGCCCAGGGCCAGGTCCTGGATGGAGGCGGTGAAGACTTCCGAGGCCGATGCGCTCGAGCGGTCCACCAGCACCACCAGGGGGACCCCCGCCATGAACCCTTCTTCCTTGCGGGAGACATAGGGGTGGGATGTCTGGGGGACACGACCGTGGACCTGCACCAGCTCCACTCCATCCTCCGCCAGGAACCGGTTGATCAGGAGGGCCGCCTGGGAGAGGCTGCCCCCGCCGTTGAACCGCAGGTCCAGGACCAGGGAGCGGGCCCCTTGGAACTTGAGGGTGTTCCAGGCCCGGTCCAGGTCGGCCGCGCTGTGGGCCTGGAATTCCGTGAGGTGGATGTAGGCGATCCCTTTCTCCTCGTCCAGGATGGAGGCTCTCCGCACGCAGGAGGTCTCCACCCGTGCCCGCAGGACTTTCACCTCGAAGGGGGGCTTCCCCTTCCGGAGGATTTTCAGGCGGACCCAGGTGCCGGCCGGCCCCTTGATCTTGGAAATTCGCTCCTCCGGGGGGATGCCCGCCAGCTCTACGCCGTCGGCGGCCAGGATCCTGTCCCCCGGAAGGAGCCCGGCTTTTTCCGCCGGCGAGCCTTCCAGGGGGAAGAGAATCGTGGCGGGCGGAGCGGAAGGTGCCAGGAGGACGCCGATGCCTTCGTATCTTCCCTGGGTTTCTTCCTCGATCTTTTTTGCCTGCCTGGGGGGATAGAAGGCGCAGTGTCGGTCCAGGGACTTCATCATTCCCGACAAGCCTGCATAGAGGAGTTCCTCCGGGTGCCGCCGCTCCACGTAGTCCTCCACCACAAGGTCTCGGACCTCCTTGTAGATCGCCAGGTCCTTGGGGATGGCCCTGGCCCGGGCGCCCAGGAGGAACCCGGCAAAGAGAAGGGCCGTAGTGAGAAGGGGGATCCCGGCCGCCCAGAGAGGCAGGACTACAGGCTTCTTGGTTTGTCTCATTTTCAGGAATCTCCCGGAATTGGGACGATCTGGGAGGAGGAGGAGGGGGCTCTCCCCTCTCTTCCGGCCAGGGAGGGCGGGATCCTTTCCCGATACCTCGCGGTCAACTCCTTGTTGTGTAAAGAGTTAAGAAAAAACCCCTCCAGGCGGCTACATTCTCCCCTTTCCGGGGAGGATTGGCACGGCCTTTGCATAAATGCTTCGTTCCGGGGCGGAATCTGGAAGGATCCCTTCTGAGACTCCCCGGAATGTTTCTCTCGAATCATGAAAAAGGTCAAGGGTTGCCTCCCACGGGCGTAAAAAGATCTCACTCCTAGATTCCCCCTTTTCCCACGAGTCCCTTGACCTTTTTCTTTTTTTCTTCTTCTCCCTCCCTTCTTTCCCTGCTCTTTCTCCTTCCTTCCCCTTCCCGGGTTTTTAGAATGATGACCCGTTTTCAGCCTCGATGGGGGGGTTCTAACATGGTGAGAAAGAATGCGGTCCCGAGAATCCTGGTGGTGGACGACGATCCGCACCAGGTGGCCATGCTGGAGTCCATGCTCTCCCAGGCGGGATACCAGGTCGTCTCCGCCTCCTCCAGCAGGGAGGCCCTGGAGATCCTGGACAGGACGATCGTGGACCTGGCCCTCCTGGACGTGGTGATCGACGAAATGGACGGCTTCGAGATCTGCCGGCGGATCAAGGAGAACGCGGCCACCAGGGATCTTCCGGTGATCTTTCTTACCGGGGAGCGAGGTTCGCTCCGGATGCGGCTCAAGGGGTTCGAAGTGGGGGCGGTGGACTACCTGCTCAAGCCGGTCACCAGGGAGGAACTCACGGCCCGGGTCAAGGTGATGCTCGAACTCAAGGCAGCCCAGGACGAGCTGAAGAACCTGGCCCGAAACCTCACGAACATGGTGGAGGAGAGGACGGCCCAGCTCAAACGGGCCCTGGAGGCCTTGGAGGAACAGAAAGCCTTTACCGAGAACGTCCTCAAGAGCGTCCCCCAGGCGCTTTTCGCCTTGGACGAGGAAAACAGGCTTCTTACATGGAACCGGGGCTTCGAGGAGACCTTCGGTGTTCCCCCTCCCGGGGTTCCTCTTGGGAGACTGCCGGGGCTTTCCAACCTTGCGGACCTCCTGGAGTCCGGAGACGTAAAGAACGGGAGGAGGCTGCCTTTGCGCCGGCGGGACGGCCAGGTGCGGACCTTTCACCTGGAAATTTCCTTCCTGGAGGAACGGGACCGGGACCCCGGGCGGCCCAGGGTGGTTTCCCTCGTGGATGTCACGGAGCGGGAGATGGCTCTCGGATCGCTCAAGGGGAGGGAACCGGCGGAAATCCTGAAAGAACTGGAACGCCTTCGCAGGGAACTTTCGGGCCGCTACCGGATGAGCCAGGTGATCGGGTTTTCGCCCAGCCTGATGGAGGTGACCCGGATGGTGGATTCCCTCCGCCAGGGCAGGGCCACGGTTCTCATCCAGGGAGAATCGGGAACGGGCAAGGAGCTTGTGGCCCGGGCCCTTCACTTCGACGGGCCCCACGCGGACAAACCCTTTCTTCCCATCCACTGCGGGGCCATCTCCCGCGACCTGATCGAGAGCGAACTCTTCGGCCACGAGAAGGGCTCCTTCACGGGGGCCTTGCGCAAGAAGGTCGGGCTCTTCAAGGCGGCCGACGGAGGGACGATCTTTCTCGACGAGGTTGGCGAGATCTCCCCTTCCTCCCAGGTGAAGTTGCTCCGGGTTCTCCAGGAGGGAACCTTCATGCCCGTGGGGAGCAACGAGACCATCCGGGTGGACGTCCGGGTGATCGCCGCCACCAACAAGGTCCTGGAAGAGGAGGTGCGGGCGGGCCGTTTCCGGGAGGATCTCTTCTACCGGCTCAACGTGGTGACCATCCATCTTCCCCCGCTCCGGGATAGGGTCGACGACATCCCTCTCCTGGTGGCCCATTTCATCGAGAAATACAACGTCATCTACGGGAGGGAGAAGGAGAAGGTCCGGGACGTCTCCAAGGAAGTGATGGAAATTCTCCAGGATTATTCCTGGCCCGGAAACGTCCGGGAGCTGGAAAACGTGATCGTCCGGGCCTTCGAGCTGGGTTGCGGAGAGGTGATTCAATTCAGGGATCTCCCCCCTTACCTGAAGGAACGAAGGGCCCGTCCCGGGCGGAGCGGGGGAGGGGCGGATCTTCCTCCTCCCGGCAAGCTCGTGGAGATCCCAAGGGGGAGGGTCAACCTGGAGGATTATGAGAGGATGGCCCTCCTCGCGGCCCTGGAGAAGGCGGGGGGGGACAAGGTCAAGGCAGCCCGGGAGCTGGGAATCGGGAAGAGCACGTTCTACCGGAAACTCAAGAAGCTGAATATCACCTGATCCATTTGCAGGGGCCGCCGGAGGCTGCGTCGCTTGAGGCGACGCAGGTGAACGCCGGCCCGGTGGTAAGTGCCGGAGGGGGTGGGATCCATCGCGGGACGACCGTCGGGGCCTCGCTTCGCTCCGCCCCTCGGGCGTCCCTTACAGCGTGCCCTACGTTTTTACCTGCCTGGGCTGGGTGCCCCGCATGAAGGCTTTGCCCAGGAAGAAGAGCAGGGCCAAAAGGGCCAGGATCATCCCTCCAAGGATCCATGGCTGGTGGAGGAGTTCGTTGGCCTTCTCCCGTCCCAGCAGGGCCGCCAGGGCCGCCATGGAGAAGCCGCCCATTGCCCCGCCGGCGCTGATGGCCGCCAGGTGGCCGTAACGGTTGAGCCCCATGAATTTTCCCAGGAAGGCCGCGCCCACCGCTCCGGTTCCGGTCAAGGGGAACATAACGAAGAGGGCCACCCCCAGGTAGGACCTGCGCCGCAGCCAGGGATTCACCTGGAGGACCCGGCGGGCCCGGATCCGGATCTTCCTGAGCCTGGGACCGATCAAGGGGAGGCGGAAGAAGAGATCCACGTTGTAGACGAAGAGCACTCCCGTGAGGGTGTCCATGTAGGTGATGAGAAGGGCCAGCTCCCAGGGCGTAAAGAGTTCCCCGGGGACCGTTCCGCCCAGGACGATGAATTTTCCCAGGGCGAAAAAGGAGATCGTGGCGTGGCCCAGAAGCCACGTGGTCTGGCTGGGCCAGAGATACATCCCCAGGGATATGAGTCCGGCCGTGACCAGCAAGGGGAGAACCAGGGCGAGAATCCGTTCCAGGAGGCTCGGTTCGGCCGAGAGTCTCCTTGCGCGGGGGGGCCTCCTGGGCCGCACGTCTTCCCGGTTCGCCAACTGCAACCATCCACGGCGCCCGGCGGCTCCGCCTTTCCACGATTTCGGTTTTGGGGGGGATCCGCCGGACGTCCCCCTTCCGTCCACCTCGCGGGGGGATCCGGACCCGGGGTGAACCATAAAAAAAAGTGGGCGGGGTGAGAGTTGAACTCACGACACCGGCATTTTCAGTGCCGTGCTCTACCACCTGAGCTACCCGCCCACGACAGGAACCCTCCTCCCGGGTCAAGGGGAGTAAGGCCCCGGTTCACATTCCGAGCCGGGAATTGTAGGGGGCCGGGGCAATGTGTCAACCGCGGGGCTCTCTCCTTTTCCCAGGAGTTCCAGGCATTCCCGGAGGTCTTGCTCGATCCGGGCCCTCAAGGCCCCGGCGTCGGGGAAGGTCCGCTCTTCCCTGAGGCGGCCGTGGAAGAAGACCTCCAGGGACTCCCCGTAGAAGTCGTCACCTTCGTACCCGATGAGGTGGACTTCCAGAAGGGTCTCCTTGCCCTGGAAGGTGGGACAGGTGCCCAGGTTCAGGACGGCGGGCCAGGTCTTTCCCCGGAGTTCCGCCGTGGCGGCGTAGACGCCCCGGGGGGGAAGGACCTCCAGGCCGGAAGGCCTCAGGTTGGCCGTTGGGAATCCCAAGGGCCTTCCCCGGCCTTCCCCCGGGACCACGGTTCCCCAAAAAGCGTGGGGTCTGCCCAGGAGGGCCCAGGCCAGGCCCAGGTCGCCCCGGGCCACGGCCTCCCGGAGAAGGGAAGAAGAAATGGGCCGCCCCCGCCAGAGGATGGGAAGGGATTGGCGCACCAGGAAGCCCGCTTCCTTCCCCAGCCGGGTCATGACCGCAAGGGTTCCTTCCCGGTTTCTCCCCAGGGCCGAGTCGAAGCCCATGATCAGGGCCTTGCAGCCCAGGGTGTCTCTTAGGACCTGGAAAGCGAATTCCCGGGCCGTGAGATTTTTCAGGGCCTGATCGAAAGGAAGGACCACGGCCTGGTCCACTCCTTCCCGCTCCAGGAGAAGAAGCCGGTATTCCACCGAGACCAGCAAGGATGGAGTCTTCCCCTGGACCAGACCGTCGGGATGGGTCCGGAAGGTGAGCACCGTGGCAGGGGCCTTCATCTCCCGGGCCAGGGCCTTGAGATCCCTCAGGACCCCCTGGTGGCCCAGATGGACGCCGTCGAAGATTCCCACGGTGACCACCGAGGCTCCCCCCAGGGGGCGGGACAGATCAACGACCCGTCGCACGGGTTTTCTTGAACTCCCGCTCCAGTTGTTCCAGTTGCCTGCGGATCCGGATCTTCTCCGCCGGTTCCATCCGGTCCACGAAAAGGATGCCGTCCAGGTGATCCAGCTCGTGCTGGACCACGCGGGCCTGGAAGTCCCGGAACTCCAAGGCCTGCGAACGCCCCTCCAGGTCCAGGGCTTCCACCAGGATCCACGTGGCCCGGCGGACTTCGCCATACACGTTCGGAAAAGAGAGGCACCCTTCCTCTCCGTATTCTTCCCCTTTCCGGCGGACGATCTTGGGGTTGACCAGGACCCCCTCCTCTTCCTTCTTTTCCGGGTCCCCCGAGGGATTGAAGACGAACAACCGCAGGGGGAGGCCCACTTGAGGAGCCGCCAGGCCCACTCCCTTGGAGCGGTACATGAAGTCCAGCATCTCCCGGACCGTCTGGGCCAGGGCGGAGCCGAAATCCTCCACGGGAGGGGCCACCTTCCGCAGGAAAGGGTCTGGATAGAAGACGATTTCCATTGGCAGGCACCCTAGGCCATGCCGGGGTAAGGGTCAAGGCAGGTTGCGCCTTTCGGGAGCCCCCCCTAGCATCGTCCGGACCACTTTGAGGAGGCGCGCCCATGGTCGATCTTTCCCGGCACTTGGAGAAAGCCGAAGAAGCGGCCCGGAAGAAGAACTTTCCCTTCGCCATCCAGCTTTACCACCAGATCCTGGGCCTCAGGCCCGATTACGAGGAGGCCCGCCGGGGCCTGCACCAGACGCTGGATAGGTATGCCTCCTACAGGAAAGTCCAGCCCTTCCTGGCCTACCTTTCGAGCCTGGGCCCCAGGATCTCCGCTTTTTTCTCCCGCCTGGGCAAGAATCCCGCCGGTGAGGCCCGGGCCTGGGACAAGGTCCTCAAAGTGGATCCCCGCAACCAGAGGGCCCTGGAGGCCCTGGGAGACGCCCTGGAGCGGGCCGGTTTCCTGCGCAGCGCCCAGGTGGTCTTCGAGGACCTGGCCGGGCTGAGGCGGGACGACCCGGGGCCCTGGAAGAGAATCGGCGTCCTCCGCCGCAGGCTGGGGGACCTGGAAGGGGCCCTGGAGGCCTACGAGAAAGCCCTGGAAGCGGACCCACGGGACCAGGAAGCCCTTCGGGCCCGGAAGAATCTTTCCGCCGAGGGGGCCTTGGAGCGGACCCGCTTCGCCCAGGCAGCCTCTTCCAGGGAACTCATCAAGGACAAGGAAAAGGCCCAGGAGCTTGAGCGAAGCCAACGGGTGGTCCGCACCAGGGAGGACCTGGTGGAGGACCTGGAAGCTCTGGAAAAGAAGCTGGCCCAGACCCCCGATGCGCCGGCCCTCCTGCTTCGCAAAGCCGAAGTCCTGCGGAAGTTGGGGCGGCCCCGGGAGGCCCTGGATCTGCTGGAACAACTCCGCTCCCGGGGAGAAGGAGGCCTGGCAGCCCTCCGGCTCCTGGGGGAACTCCGGATCCAGGAGAAGGAGGAGGCCCTGAAGGAGGCCCGGAAAGGGGGGGCGGGAGAGGAAGCCATGGAAAGGGCGCGGGAGGAACTTGAGGAGACCCGCCTCCAGGTGGCGCGGGACCTGGTCCAGGCCAATCCCACGGACCTGGGACTCAAGTTCCGCCTTGGGGAGGCTCTCCTGAGCCGGGGCCTGCTGGACGAGGCTGTGGCGGAGTTTCAGCAGGCCGTGAAGGATCCTCGCTTCAAGACGGAGGCCCAGGTGCGCCTGGCCCGGGCTTTCCGCCGGAAGGGGCTTGTGGACCTGGCCCTCTCTCAGTACTCTAAGGCGCTCGAATCTCTCGGGCCTTCCGGTGAGAAGAGCCGGGAGGTTCTTTATGAGATGGGTGTGCTTCTCGAGGAGAAGGGCGATCTGCAGGGCGCCAGAGAGAAGTTCGCCCGGATCTACGAGGAAGACATCACTTTCAAGGACGTGAGTGAAAGACTGGAAAGGCTCAGCAAGGCCTAGGTCGCTGAGCCTGGTTTTTTCCGGCCCAAGTGCCTGGGAGCGAGACTGGGATGGCCCATACCAAATCGGCGAAGAAGAGAATCCGGCAGAACGAGAGAGACCGCCTGGCGAACAAGGCCAAGAAGTCGGCCATGAAGACCTTCACCAAGAAGGTCCTGGCATCCGTGGCGGCGGGGGACCTGGAGGGAGCGAAGAAGGTCCTGCCTGTGGCCATGAAGAAGATCGACAAGGCCGCCAAGACCCACGTGATCCACAAGAACACGGCGGCCCGGAAGAAATCCAAGGTCTGCCGGGCCGTGGCCGCCCTGGAGAAGAAGCAGGGCTGAGCCTCGATGCTTGAATACGAACTCGGGGGCCTTTCGGCCCCCTTAGATGTTCGTTCCCCTCGCTTCTGGAGCGGGGGATAAGGCTTTACCTGCCCTGGAGGAGTTGGAGCGCCGCCTGGGGCTGTATGTTGGCCTGGGCCAGGATGGAGATGGCCGCCTGTTGAAGGATCGAGTTCCTGGTCATCTGGGCCGTCTCGGAAGCCACGTCGATATCCCGGATCCGCGATTCCGCTGAGGAGAGGTTCTCGGCCTGCACGCCCAGGTTGGAGATCGTGCTGGAAAGGCGGTTTTGAACGGCGCCGAAATTGCCCCGGATCTGGGAGACCCTGTCGATGGCGTTGTCGATGGCCGTCATGGCGGAGCCGATGTTGGCCCCCGAGCCGATGGAGAGGCTGTTCAACCCCAGCGTGGTGGCCAGGATGGGGGTGAGGGAGACGTTGATGCTGTCCACTCCCGTGGTGGTTCCCGTTCCCACCTGGAAGGTCACGCTCGTGATGGACCCGTCCAGGAGATCCACGCCGTTGAAGGTCGTGGACTTGGCGATCCGCTCGATCTCGTTGATCAGGTCCTGGAATTCCGCGTCCAGGGTCTCCTTGTCCTTGTTGCTCACCGTGCCGTTCTTGGCCTGAACAGCCAATTCCCTCATCCTGATGAGGATGCTGGAGACTTCGTTCAGTGCGCCTTCGCCCACCTGGACCATGGAGATGCCGTCCATGGCGTTTCTCCGGGCCTGCTGGGTGCTGCGGATCTGGGCCCTGAACCTCTCACTGATGGCAAGACCCGCGGCGTCGTCCGCCGCCGAGGCGATACGGAGGCCCGTAGACAAGCGGCGGAAGTTGGCCTGCAACCGTAGAGTAGCGCTCTCCAGGGAGCGCTGGGCGTTCATCGAGGCGATATTGGTGTTGACCCTGAGCCCCATCTTGAAATCCTCCGGTAATGACCCTTTGCGCCTGGGCCGGCCTCCCGGTGGAAGCGGCCCGGGTTCATGGATCGGGAAGGGACATGGATCTTCTTTAGAAAAAGGGGCGGGAATTCCCCTTGTCATGAGGGATTCCCGCCCCCTGGGGGCCGGGATGGTTGAAGAACGGGTCCGGGGGAGTATCATTCCGAGCCTGGTTTCCCTGTCCCGGAGGGCCGGTCCGGGACGGAAGGGACCGGGTGGAGGCCCGGGGCGGGCCCAAGGGAGGGACGGACTGTGCTGAAGAACGGACCCGAAGACCTGCGT
>JALUZX010000284.1 GCA_027011425.1 Planctomycetota bacterium | reverse complement strand
AGGAGAAAAAAATGGTACGCCCGGGGGGACTCGAACCCTCGACCTTCGGTTTAGGAAACCGACGCTCTATCCTGCTGAGCTACGGGCGCACCCGGTGGGAGGGAGAGGATAGCGGGGGAGCGGGGATTTTCAACCCGGGCCGCTAGCGGTAGGCCGCGTCCACCACCCGCCAGCGGTCCACCACCCGGTGGCAGACGTAGGCGGCGAATCGCCTGGGAGAGAGGAGGGTCATCTCCCACTTGTGGAGGGAATCCTCGGGCGAACAGACCGTGGCCACGTAGTTCCTGAGATCCTCCAGGGACCTCTTGTCGGCCATGTCGTAGAGGACGTCCGTCTCCCAGACCACCTGGCCCGTCTGGGCCGAGACCATTCCCAGCCGAAGGCCCAGGCAAGGCGGCTTGTAGGCCCGAAACCGGGTCACCGTCCCGTAGATCACCCCCTGGGCGCCGAAGCGGTCGCAGAAATCCAGGAGGTCCGCCATGGGGAAGACCCCCTTCAAGCGGGGCAGGTTGTCCAGCCACTTCTGCCGGTCCCCATCGGGCAGGGCCAAAACCTCGAAGCGCCCCGTCTTCTGGAGTTCCTTGCAGAAGATCCTCCATACCAGGTCCGGGTCGGCGTCTCCCCGGTCGTCGATGTCGAAAGGGAGCACCAGGACCCGGCGCACCAGGGCCGTGTCCCTGGGATCGGCGAAGTAGGCGTCCACGGCCTTGGGCTTGGCATTTTCCGGCCCGAGAAGCCCACAGGAAGGAAAAGCCGTAAAGGCTGTCCCCACAAGGGCCAGGAGCCCCAGCCATCCCCATGCCGCCCGGCCCCTCACCGCGGACCTCCTCCCAGGGCGGAACCGAAGTCCACGGGCTTCCGCTCCCCTGCGCCGGGAGAAAGGGCCTGGATCTTCAGGTTCACCAGTTCCTGCTCCACCTTGGTCTTCTCCAGGGCCAGGTTGAGAAGCTGGATGTCCTTGTCCCTGAGTTCCTGGAGGGCCTTCTCCCGCTCGGCCTCGGCGGCGATCCGCCCGGCCTTCTCCTGGGCCTTCTCTTTCCGGCACTCCTCCAGGGCCGCCTCGGTGACCTTCAGCTTCTCCTGGAGCTTCCCGATCTTGTCGGCCAGATCCTTGAGGCGCGCCTTGGTGTCCACGTATTCCTTGAGCAGGGAACGCTGGGCCGGCCCGTGCTCCACGCCCGTGACCGGCCCGGCCTTGAGGTATCCCTCCCGGGAGCCGGGAGGCACCTCGGCCTTGGGGGCCGGTTTCAGCCCGTCGGCGAGAACGCCGCAACCGGCCGGGAAAAGAAGGACGGCCCAAAGGACTGGGACGCCCGCCGCCAGGGAGACCTTCTTCATGACGTCTCCTCCCCTTCGTATTCGCATTCCAGGATCGTAACCCTCCCGCAGGAGCAGTGGATTTCGATGAAACGGATCACTCCGTCCTGCTCCACGGGAACCACGCGCACCGGGGGCGCTCCATCCTCCACCCCGTGCCCGCCCACCAGGACGGGGGCGCTCGAACACTTGACGGCCCGGCCCGGGATCACGCCCGACCGGCCTTCCGGCATGTCATCCATGTCAAACCCTTTGCCGCGATCGTCCTTCTCAGGCCAGGACGTCCACCCTGTGGCCGCTCCCGCCCGTTCCTCTCGGGCCGGCGCCGGCTTCCCCGGCCCGGTCCTCGCGCTCCTCCCCGCGGGGAGAGGCTTCTTTCTCTTCCTTCTTCTTCTTTTCCCTCTTCCCGCCTCCAAGGGCACGCTGGAAGAGTTCCTTCTTCTTTTCCTTCTCCGCCTCGCTCTCCGCCCTCTTCACGGCGGGCGCGGCCGGCTGGATTCCGCCCGGCCCGCCCACGGAAGGGGAAGACCAGAGTCCGCTCATCTCATCCGCCTCCTTCCTTCTCCTTCAGGAGCCGCCGAAGGTGGTGGTGGGCCTTGGTGAGGATCTGGGAGACCCGGGACTCGCTCACGCCGAGAATCTCCCCGATCTCCCTGAGCAGGAGATCCTCGTGGTAGTAGAGGATCACCACGTTCCTTTCGGCGTCGGGCAATTCCCCGATGGCCTTTCCCAGGCGCTCCACCTCCTCCTTGAAGGAAGCCTCGTCCAGGGGGTCGGAGGGCTCGGGAGCCTTGAGCATCTGCTTCAGGTTTCCATCCTCCCCCTGCTCCTCCTCCAGGGAGATCAGGCTCACGGTATGAAGGGCCAGGAGGTCCTTCTCCACCTTTTCCACGGGAACCCCGAGTTCCTCGGCCAGCTCCTCGGGAGTGCCGTCCCTCCCGAGGCGCTCCTTGACGACCTGGGCGGCGCGCTCCAGGTTCTTGAGCTTCTCCCGCCGGGAACGCGGGACGATATCGTTTCTCCGCAACTCGTCCAGGATGGCTCCCCTGATGGCCGAGTAGGCGAAGGTCTTGAAGGTCGCTCCCTTGGTGGGATCGTAGGTGTCGGCCGCGTGAATGAGGCCGCAGACCCCCACGGAAAAGAGGTCGTCCCTGTCCCAGCCCGGCGGCAGGGAGACGGCCAGCCTCCCCAGGACGTGCTTGACCAGGGGAAGGTAACCCTCGATCAGCTGCTTCCGGGCCTGGGGCCCGGGCCTGGCGTAAGGGGTCTGGATCCCCTTCACCGCTCAGCCTCCTCTTCTTCCTCCCTCTTGCGCCGCTCCTCCTCCAGGCGGCGCTTATGTTCCGCCAAGGCGTCCAGGACCACGTCCGTGAAATTACGGGTCAAAAATCTCCCCACGAGGAACGCGATGAAAGCGCAGAGCAAAGACCTTCCCAGAATCGTCCAGGGACCGGCCCCCACCAGGAGCCCCGCCAGGAAGACGAGACAGAAAGAGAGGGAGGCGAGCCAGGCCCCCCCGGCCTTCTCGATGGTCCGGACTCCGTCGTCCATGGTTTCGCTTCGATCCTTGTCCGGGCGGGCTGGACCCGTCCGTGTCTCCCTTCCGCTTCTCTTCCTCCTGGATCGGCAAACCCCGGGACGGGACCGAAGGAAAGTTCCCATGGGT
>JALUZX010000283.1 GCA_027011425.1 Planctomycetota bacterium | reverse complement strand
TCCTGGTCCTCTCCCCCATGGGCGGCCCCTCGGGGATGGTCCTCACCCCCCCTCTTCAGGGGAAAGGGAGCCTGGACTTGGGCGCCCTCCGCCTTCCCCTGGGGACCCGCCTGGCCGGAAAGGTCCGGGGGACGGAGGGGAAAGGGCTCGCAGGGGCCCAGGTTTCCCTTCTTCCTCCCCCGGGGAGCCCCGGCCCCCAAGATCTTCTCGCCCGGAGGGTCTTCACTTCTCCCGAGGGATTCTTCCTCTTCCAGGGAGTGGGCCGGGGCCGCTACCTCCTCCAGGCCCGGGCCCCCGGCAGGGCCGGGGTCCAGCGCCGTCTCCAGGTTGGGGCGGCGCCTCTGGAATTGGACCTCACTCTTCCCCCTGGCCTGGAGCTGCGGGGAAGGGTCCTCCTTCCTGGGGGAAAGCCGGCGCCCGGAGCCAGGATCTCCTTCGAGCCCCTGGCGCAAGGGTGGACTCCTGTGGTAGTTCTGGCCGATTCCAAGGGAAGGTTCCTTGCCCGGGGAGTGCCCCCTGTGCCCTCCCGGGTGCGGGCCGCTTGGACCAAGATGGGGTTCAACTGGTCTGCTGTAACCGTCTTTGCCGGAAAGCCCGGAAGGGACCTGGTCCTCCGGCTCTTCCGGGAGCCCTGACCGGGACGAAACGAAAGAGGAAGTATCCATGGACGAGATACTGGTCACCCAGGAACAGTATGACGCCCTTCGCAAGCAGCTCGCCGAGGCGGAAGCCCGCCTGGAGGACGCCCGCCGGCGCATCGGCGAGGCGGCCTCCTACGGGGACCTTTCGGAAAACAGTGAATACGACGCCGCCCGGGAGGACGAGCAGCTCTTTCTCTCCATGGTGATGCAGCTCAGGGAGAAGGTCTCTTCCTGCCGGGTCATGACGGAGCCCGTCCAGTCCGTGGAAGGGGAGGTAGTCATCGGCTCCAAGGTCAAGGTCCTCGACCTGGACAAGGACAAGGAATTCGAATACATCCTGGTGGGCGGAGGAGACTACGATTTCGCCAAGGGGGAAATCCCCTACACGGGGCCCCTCGGCCAGGCCCTGCAGGGAGCCAAGGTGGGCGAGACCGTGGAGGTGGAGATCGGCACCAAGACCCGGCTCTTGAAGATCCTGGATGTGAGCTAGCCCTCCCTCGCCAGGCGCGCCAGGTTTTCGATCTCCCGGAAGCGCCCCTCCCTGAGCAGGGACCGGGGAAAAAGTCCTTCCGTAACGACGTGGAACGCTGCCCCCGGCGGAATGGTGAGGCCCCAAGGCCCCTCCAAGGCGGGAAAGAACCCCTTCATCCCAAGCTCCGAGACGAGGGCCCCCGCTCTTTCCGGAAGCGAAGAGAGCGGCGGAGCCAGGAGAAGACAGGAGACGCCAAGTTCCAGGGCGACATCCACATCGCTCCTCTCGCGGACCCGGACGGTCAGGAGGACCCCCTCTTCTCTCCCGGCTTGCACCAAGGCCTTCTGGGGCCGAGGAACAGTGACCCAGCATGCCCCGGCCCGGGCGGCCTCACGCACTTCCTGCGGGGTGACCGCTCCCACCGCCCCTGCGAGCAGGAATGGATCCTCCCGGAAGAGGGAAAAACGCCCCGCGGCGGCACCGCCTCCGGAAGGATCCAGCTCGAAAGCATCGAACCCGGCACGCCGGAGTGCCCGGATAGCCGAGGCGGCCCGCTCTCCCCCCTCCGTCCGGAGGCGGACAACCTTCCGGCTTTTCCTGAGAAGGTCCAGTGCCTGTTTGGGATCGAAGGGAGGCATGGCTCCATCCTGGAGGGAAGGGGCCGAAGTTTCACCCCCTTCTTGCCTGGAAGGCCCCCCCCCGTTACCCTCTGCCTTCCCTGCAAGAAGCACTCAAGGCGGGGCGTGGCTCAGTTTGGCTAGAGCGCTGCGTTCGGGACGCAGAGGTCGCTGGTTCAAATCCAGTCGCCCCGACCATTTCCCTTTTCCCTCCCTCTTCCCGGGCCCTTGCCCCGGGTTACATCTCCCTGAAGTCGTAGGGTGGGGAGGGCTTGTTGCCCAGGATCTCCTCGATCCGCTCCATGACGGCTGGGGTCAATTTCGGGACCACATCCAGGGCCTTCATGTTCTCCTCCACCTGGGAGACCCGGGAGGCGCCTGTGATGACCGTGCTCACCCGGGGATTCTTCAGGCACCAGGCAAGGGCGAGCTGGGCCAGGGTGCAACCCAGTTCACCGGCCACGGGTTCCAGTCTTTTCACCTTCTCGATCCGGGCCCTCCCCTCTTCATTCGTAAAGCGCTCCCGGAGCCACTCGTAGCCTTCCAGGTCGGCCCGGCTGTCCCTGGGAATTCCCTGGTTGTATTTTCCCGTAAGGATCCCTCCCGCCAAGGGACTCCAAATGGTGGTTCCCAGGCCGAACTCCTCGTAAAGGGGAACATACTCTTTTTCCACCCTCTCCCGGTGGAACATGTTGTATTGGGGTTGCTCCATGGTGGGAGGCACAAGACGTTCCCGCCGGGCGACGTGGAAGGCCTCCCGGATCCTCCAGGCTTCCCACTCGCTGGTCCCCCAGTAGAGGGCCTTTCCCGACCGGACCAGGTGATCCATGGCCCGGACCGTTTCCTCGATGGGTGTATGAATGTCCGGCCTGTGGCAGAAGACCAGGTCCACGTAGTCCAGGCCCAGCCTACCCAGGGAGGCGTCCATCCCTTCCAGGATGTGCTTGCGCGAGAGGCCCCGATCGTTGGGGCCCTTTCCTCCCCAGAAGAGCTTTGTCGAGACCAGGTAGTCCGACCGCTTCCAGCCTTTCTTCTTCAGGACCCTCCCCATGATTTTCTCGGCCACACCGTCGGCGTAGACCTCGGCGTTGTCGAAGAAGTTCACCCCCGCCTCCCAGGCGGCATCCATGCAACGCCCGGCCTCCTCTTCGTCCACCTGGGTCCCGAAGGTGACCCAGGACCCAAAGGAAAGGGCGGAAACCTTCAGGCCCGAGGCCCCCAGAAAACGGTATTCCATCACGCCATCCTCCATGGGCCGGTCCTTCTCCCC
>JALUZX010000282.1 GCA_027011425.1 Planctomycetota bacterium | reverse complement strand
GAGGATGGCGCGGCCATAAACTACGAAAGGAACCCGGGCACCAACGAATACAAGAGCGTGGGAGGGGTTGACTATACATACGACGGCAACGGGAACCTGGCCTGCGACGGTTGGTATGTCTATCGCTACGACCTGCACGACCGTCTCTCCGAGGTGTATGTGATCACCTACCCGGCGGGGGCGTCGGGAGGGAGCCTGGCGGGACGGGCGGTCTACGGCCCGGAGATCCAGAAGGCGAGGAAGGGGAAGCCGTCCAAGCTGAGCCTGGCCGAGATCCGTGTCCTTGTGAAGCGGGCGAGGGAGAAGATCGCCAAGGAGTTGGCGGGGAAGAAATACAGCCTGAAGGACGGGCTTGGGACCTCGACCCTCAAGTCTTCCGGTGTCCAGCCCGAGGAGCCGGACCTGGTGCTGGTGGCCTGGTATGGGTACGACCCCTGGAACCGGCGGGTCACCAAGATGCTGGAAGGGGAGACCAAATGGTATACCTGGGACGGGTGGCAGAACGTGGACGAATACGACGGGACCTTCCAGCCCCGGACCGTCCATTTCGAAGGCCCAGGCATCGACGAGCACCTGGCCTACGCGAGGTGGGAAGAGCATAACGGGACATGGGCCTGGCACCGTTACACCCTGGTCCAGGGCCACCTCGGGACGGTGATGAAGGTCCTGGACGAGAACGGGAACGTCGTGGAGCGTTACGAATACGACCCCTACGGCAGGCGATACATCTATGACGGGAGCGGCGTGCCACTTAGCGAATCGAGAGTCGGCAACCCCTACGGCTTCACCGGCCGTCGCCATGATCCCGAGACCGGCCTCATTTACTACCGCAACCGCTACTACTCCAAGGACATCGGCCGCTTCCTGACCTACGATCCCATCGGGTTGTGGGTAGACTCGGGCAATTGGGGCAATGGGTACACCTATGTTGCCTCCATGGTCAACCTGTACACTGATCCTTTAGGTCTAGACCCTGTAAAGGGGGCAGGTGTACTCTTAGTCGCTGCGTCCATAGTCGGGGCAGCCTTTTTGGTCCCAGTGGCAACAGTTGGAGCGGCAGTTGCGGCCTCTGCAGTCGCGATTGCCGGTGCTGGAGGAACATTGCTTTGGGGTAAGGACGATGTTAATGATTTTTTTCAAGCTGTTTTTCAAGATGTTAATGATGTTTTTCAAAGGCTTAATAAAGGTCAAGCCGAGAAAATGAAAAGGAAAGAGGCCTTGCGAAAGAGGGAGAACCTTCCTCCTGGACTTCGTTTCGAAAGGGGGGAATTTGGAGTTCGATGGATGTAGGCGTGTTTTTTGTGAAATGGCGGCTTCATTTTTTTTGAGGGAGTTGAGAAAATTTCTGATGAAGTTCTTTTTCAAAATCTTTTATAAATATTGAAGGGATTTTCAAGGATGTGGTAACAGTGTTGATGCTCCCTTAAACCCTCGGTATTTGTGCTATATCAAGTCTCCTACCAAGATAGAACTGGAAGTGGGGGGGTGCTTTGAAGTCTCCTTTTAAGGTGGAATTTACCCTGAGGTTCGCTGGGTTTTAGGCTGTTCTTTTTGTTTTTAAAGTTCTGTTCAGGCAAATTTGAGAAAAGGGATTTCAATGTTGGAAGAAGGACAAGAACAAAAGAAAAAGGAATGGAATATCCATGAAAGTTTGACAAAAAAAGAGGAAGCGCTTCTAAAAAAAATAATTAATAGGAAGGTTTCGGATAGAGCTATTAAAGCGGCATTTATCGTCCGGATGCTTTGTTTGATTGTGGTTATTTTTGTATTTTTGTGTGCAGTTTTTTCCAAATTAAAGAATGGTGAGCGGAGTTGGGATCATGTGGTAAGTTTTCTTTTTATTGCATTGGTTTTTTTTCAACAAATTGTTTTCGATTCGGTCCTTCGGAAAAGGGAAATTTTGATAAGAAAAATTTGGAGGAGCCAAGAATTGGCCACGAAGGGGAAATTATAAAAAAGGAGGATCAGTGATTTACGCTGGAAAGGGAGAATATACCATTTGGAATTCCCTTCGGTAAGGAGGAAGCCCGAAATCCATAGTTGGGATCATGTAAAAATTGATCCATCTTGGCAAAAAAGAGATTGTTCATGTCCCGTTTTGGGGGTAGAGGTCGTGTTTTGTGGGAAGGAGGTTTTCTTATTGAATAGGTAGATGAGGAGGGCCCCCTGGCTCAGGGAAGTTGCCGTTTTTTGTGATCAGACCAGTGGGGCCCTGGAAAGTCTTCTTTGCCCGGGCCTGGGCTGGTCTGGTCCCACATGAAGGGTTGGACCGCCCCCCTGGGGGGGGCAGCAGTCCCCTAGGGAGTCGTAAAAGAAGGTGTCGTCTTACCTCGAAAAAGTAGGTGTCCTCTGACACTGGTCTACGTGGACGCCCCGGAGGAGGTCCGCCTGGCCCGGAGGATCGAGAGGGACGAAGTCCACCGGGGCCGCACCAGGGAATCGGTGGAGCGCCAGTGGCGGGAGCAGGTGGCTCCGGCGGGGCGGGCCTTCGTGGAGCCTTACAAGAAGGACGCCGGCCTCGTCCTGGACGGGACCGCCGGGGTCGAGGCCTGCCTGGAAAGCCTCTTGGAGCAGGTAAAAGCCCTCCTGGGTTGACCGGCCCGTGACCCTGGCCGTGCGACCCGGCCGGGGCTGCTTTCGAGAAAACCTTTCCTTCCGCAGGAGCCTCACGGGAGGGACGGGATTCGAGCTGGACTTCACTCCCGACGGGGCGGGGAAGGTCTCGAAGATCGGTCTCAAGGGCCAGGGCTCGGGTCTTCCGGGCTGGGACCTTTCCGACTGGACGACTTACCGGTACGAGGGATCCCGGCCTCTTTCGCGGAGCGTGCTTCCCGGCTCTGGGACGAACCCGCCCGTGACGACAACCTGGGAGTTCGATACCCTGGGGTATGTGAAGCGGATTCTCTCCAAGTATGAGAGCCAGAATCCTGTGACGGTCCTGGACATGGGGATCGACCGGGACGTGGAAGGGAACGTCCTGGCCCTGCACTACGCCAAGGTG
>JALUZX010000281.1 GCA_027011425.1 Planctomycetota bacterium | reverse complement strand
GGAATACGATGAGATCCGGTGTCCCGCAATGGAGCGGCTCCTCTTCCTGCTGGGGCCGGCCGGGGCCTTCGGGGCCCGGGTGGTGGGGGAAAAGGTCGTGGAGGTGAAACCCCTGGAGGCGGGAATGAGCCTGGAACTCGGCTCCCGGGAATGGAAGGTGGACAAGTTCTACCTCGCCGCCCGGTCCCGCTGGGTGGTGGATCCTCTCCCGGAAAAGGGGAGGCGTTTCACGGACGACCCGGCTGCGCTGAAGGTCGCCGTGGAAGGTCCCTCGGGGCGAAAGACCTACACCCTGGTCTCCACGACGGCGTCGATGGAACAGAAAGATACCCCTTCTCCCCTGGAACAGGTCTCCTACGGGAAGAACCTTCTCTTGAGGCTGGTGGAAAACAGGGACATGCCACAGGAGTGGTGGAGCAGGCTCGCGGTCTACAGGCTCTCCGTTCCGAAGGGAATGACCCGGGACGGGCTCACGGCGGCGATCCCCGTGCTGGACCAGGGGCGGTGGAAGAAATTCCTGGCGGCCCTCAAGGAGGCGGGGGCCGACGCGGCTCCCTTGGAGTCGGGCGCTTTCCGGGAGAGAAAGGACAGGGCCGCCCGGGTGGAGGAACTCTCCCGGGCCCTGGACGCGGTGCTTGGAAAGAAAGACGCCTCCTTCTGGCTGCCCAGGCTCCCCAAAGACTTGTTCGTTCCCCTTTCCGAATGGGTGGCCCGTGGCGGGGGGAAACGCCTGTTCCGGGCGGACATCCGGGTGAACGACCCCCTGATGATTCCTGTGCGGGGGATTCCCTCCATTCTCTGCGCCTACCAGGTGAACCAGAGCGACGCCCGGGCGGACCGGCCCGATTACTCGGGGTTCCAGGTGATCTGGGACCCGGGGGTGAACCTGGTCAAGCTCGGCCTGGTGCTGATCGCGCTGGGGACCTTCCTGCTCTTTCTCGCCATTCCCATGAGGCGCGGTTTCGGCGGAAAGGAGGCGGCATGAGCGGAATGGATGGCGGAAGCGTCACGGCTTTCCTGGTCCTGGTCTCTTTCTGGCTCGCCCTGGCGGCGGGTCTGGCGGCCGCGATCGCCTCCCTCCTGGGCTTCCTGGGGAAGGAGAAGACCCTGAAGAAGTTCTCCCTGGCTTCGCTTTCGGGAATGTGGATCCTCCAGGTCCTTCTCGCCGGGGCCGTGGGAACCCGGTGGCTGGAGGTGGGGCACCAGCCCTGGCAGACTCTCTACGAGGTCCTGCTCCTGGTTTCCGCCTTCCTGGTCTTCAGCTACCTCCTGGTCCGCTTCGCCTTGCGGGAGTTCCGGTCCACTAGGATCTCTGCGGCCATCTTCGATTTTTTCACGGCCCTCACGGCGGCCACGACGGCCCTTCTTCTTTTCATCGGCATGGGCAAGGACGACTCGGCCTCGGTGCTCCCCCCGGCCCTCAAGTCCTACTGGATGGCCCCCCACGTGGTGGCCTACACCTTCGCCTACGCCACCCTGGCCATCGCCTGCGTCGCCGTGGTCACCTGGTGGGTCGTCTCCTTCCTCCAGAAGGCCCGGGGCGGGCGGATCTCGGAGGAGACGGCCCGGTGGCTGGGGGATTTCGACCGCTTCGCCTACGCCATCGTGGCCGTGGGGTTCCCCTTCCTTACGGCGGCCCTGCTCATGGGCTCGCTCTGGGGGCAGGGCGCGTGGGGGAGTTACTGGGGATGGGATTCCAAGGAGGTGGCGGCCCTCATCTCCTGGATCATCTACGTGATCTACCTTCACCTCCGGCTGGTGGCCCGCTGGCGGGGGGGGAAGCTCTACTCGGTCCTCTTCATCGGGGCTTTGAGCATAGCAGTCTGTTTCCTGCTCTTCAGCTACCTTCCGGCCAGCTTCTCGAGCCTGCACAAGTACGCGGGATAGGAGAAACGTAGATGGCCGCCATCGTTTGTCCGAAATGCGGGCGCCTCACCGAGGGGAACGCGCCCGCCTGCATCCACTGCGGGGCGAGGCTCGGGAAGGCCTGGGCCGTGGAGCGGGCGGCGGAGCGGGTCCTGGGGGATGTGAACGTCACCAGGGCCTTTTTGGGTTTCATCCTTCTCATTTATATCATCCAGGTGATCCTTACCCTCCTCCAGAAGACTCCGACCCAGCTCGAAAAGGGGGGGATCTTCTCCAATTTCTCCCCGGCGATCCAGGTCCAGTGGGCCCTTGGGCTCCAGGACACGAGGATGATCCTCGCGGGCGGGGAGTGGTGGAGGGTGGTGACGGCGATCTTCGTCCACCTGGGGCTCCTCCACCTCTTCTTCAACGGCCTGGCGCTCTGGTACGTCGGGCCCCTGGTGGAGGATTTCTTCGGGAAGGCCCGGGCCGTCCTTCTCTTCGTGGGAACGGGTGTGGCGGGGAACCTGGTGAGCCTGCTCTTTCACATCGGGGGAGGCGGAGCGTCGGGGGCTCTCTTCGGGTGGATCGGCGCGGCCCTCTACCTGGGATTCCGCAGGGGCGGGGTCTTCGGCGCGCACATCAAGCGGACCATGCTTTCCTGGGCCGCCTACGGTTTCCTTTTCGGCGTCTTCGTGCCTTGTATCAACCAGGCGGCCCACGCGGGCGGGTTCCTGGCCGGGATCGGCCTGGCGGCCCTTTTCGGCTGGGAGAAGCGGGAGTGGGTCCGGACCAGGAACATCCTGGCCGCGGCGGCATGGCTGTTGGTGCTTCTCTGTTGGTTCCTGGCTTTTCTCCATTACAAGGCGGATTTCGCCCTGGTGAAAGGCGTCTGACCGGATACGGAAAGGAGCGGATCTGAAGATGGTTCTGACGGAATCGACGATGGGTCTTCCCCTGGGGTCGCCGGCCCCGGATTTCCGGCTTCCCGACACGGAGGGGCGGATGGTCTCCCTGGAGGACTTCCGGGGGTCCAAGGCCCTCCTGGTGGTCTTCATGTGCAACCACTGTCCCTACGTGATCCACGTGAAGGAGGGCCTGGCCGCCCTGGGGCGGGACTACATGCCCAAGGGGGTGGCCATGGTGGGGATCAATTCCA
>JALUZX010000280.1 GCA_027011425.1 Planctomycetota bacterium | reverse complement strand
CCACCGGCCTGCCCGGAGGAGGAGGGCCGAGCCTGATGGAGACACTCCCCGGGGAAAATCCCTGGCACCCGGCCCGGGACCCCAAAAGATCCGAGCCCGGCCCGGCCGTTATAGGTGGAGGGAAGAACACCAACCCGACCCAGGGAAACCAGAAGCGGAAAAGGGGACGACCTATGCCGGGAAAGACCGCCACGATCCGGGGGAGGAAGACCTACCCCATCCTCCCTGTGGACTCTGTGGTGGTGCTCCCTTTCTCGGTGGCTCACCTCACCCTGGAAGGCCCCGAAGGCAAGGCCCTCCTGGACCGGGCCGCCCAGGTGGACGAAAAAGGCGAGGGGACCCTGGTGCTCGCCCTTCTCAAGGATCCTTCCCTGGAACCGTCGGAGGAAAACCTCCACCTCGTGGGGGTCCAAACCAGGATCCTTGGCCGGACCCGCCTGGGAAAGAACCGCTACCAGGCCATGGTGCGGGGCGAAAAGCGGGTGAGGCTTGGGGCCCTCCGCCCCAGGGGCAAAATCCTGGAAGGGCAGGTGGAACCCGCCCCCGAGGGAGTCCTGGAGCCGGAACTCGCCCAGGAGCTGGTGGACAAGGCCTTCCAGCTCCTGGAGACACTGGTCTCCACCGACGAAACCCTTCCCCCGGAAATCCTCCAAATCCTGGGAAGGAACCGGGAAACCCCCCTCGCCTTCCCCGATTACCTGGCGGCGGCCCTGGATTTCGGCTCCGCCGGCCGAAAGCGCCTCCTGCTCGCTGAAGATCCGGAAGAGCGTCTTTCCGTGGTATGCGACCTTCTCGCAGAAAGGGTGGAGGACGCCATCCAGAGGAACGAACTCATCCAAAGGACCCGGAACCGGGTGGAGAAGAGCCGGAGGGAGAGCTGGCTCCGCCACCAGATGGCCGAGATCCGGGAGCAACTCGGCGAAGGAGGAGAGGATGCCCTGGACTATGTCAGGAAGGCCCGGGAGGCCGGGATTCCCGAATACGCCCTCGCGGAGGTGGAAAAAGAGGCCCGGAGGCTGGAGATCCTCCCGCCGGCTTCCTCCGAATCCGGGGTGATCCGGGGATGGCTGGACTTCGTCCTGGAACTCCCCTGGGACAAGACCCTGTCCTCGCCTCCGCCCTACGATGAGGTGGGCTCCATCCTGGACCGGCACCATTACGGCCTGGAGAAAGTCAAGGAGAGGATCGCCGAGGAGATCGCCGTCTTGCGGCTCCGGGGTCCGGGCAAGGGGACCATCCTCTGTTTCACCGGGCCTCCCGGGACGGGGAAGACCTCGCTGGGCAGGGCCGTGGCCGAGGCCCTGGGACGTCCCTACTACCGGATCGCCCTGGGAGGGATGCGGGACGAGAGCGAGATCCGGGGCCACCGGCGGACCTACGTGGGCGCCCTGCCGGGAAGGATCCTTGACGGGTTGAGGCGGGTGGGGGCCAAGGACCCGGTCTTTTTGATCGACGAAGTGGACAAGCTCGGCGTGGGCTACCAGGGCGATCCCGCCGCCGCCCTCCTGGAGGTGCTCGACCCCGAACAGAACAAGGCCTTCACCGACCACTACCTGGGAATGCCCTTCGATCTCTCGGGAGTCGTCTTCCTGGCCACGGCGAACACCCCTGAAGCCATCCCGCCGGCCCTCAGGGACCGGATGGAGATGATCCCCCTCCCCGGGTATACCGAGGAGGAAAAGAAAGCCATCGCCCGCCGGTTCCTCCTTCCCCGGGCCCTGGAAGCGGCGGGCCTGGAAGCGGGAGCCGCCAAGGTCCCCGCCGAATCCCTGGAGAAGATCATCCGCCATTACACCAGGGAGGCGGGAGTGCGGAACCTTGCCAGGATCATGGAAAAGGTGGCGCGGAAAGTAGCGGTGGACCGGATGAAAAACCCCAGGGCCGTCCTCCGACTCCGCCGGGCGGGCCTGAAGGAACTCCTCGGTCCCCCCAGGTTCCGGAGGGACGCCAAGGCGCCCGCCGGAGGAGTGGGCTCCGCCACGGGTCTGGCCTGGACCCCCTCGGGGGGGGACCTACTGGAGGTGGAGGTCCTCCTGGTTCCGGGCCAGGGAAAATTCTCGATCACCGGTTTTTTGGGGCAGGTGATGCGGGAATCGGTCCACACCGCCTACACCCTGGTGCGCTCCAAGGCCGCCCGCCTGGGAATCCCCATGGAGGCATTCCAGAAGCGGGACCTGCACATCCACTTTCCGGCGGGCGCCGTTCCCAAGGACGGCCCCTCGGCGGGCCTGACCGTGGCCGTGGCCCTGGCCTCGGCCTTCAGCGGCCGGGCCCCGGCGCCGGGTTTCGCCATGACGGGCGAACTCGCCCTCCGGGGGAGGATCCTCCCCGTGGGAGGCATCCGGGAGAAACTCCTTGCGGCGAAGCGCCTGGGAGTGAAGGAAGTGATTCTTCCCAAGGCCAACCTGCCGGACCTGGACAAGGTCCCACCCAAGGCCCTGGAAAAGCTGGTGATCCACCCCGTCTCCCAGGTGGACCAGGCCTTCCGGCTCCTCTTCCCTCCTGTCCCCCGGAAAGCCGCCCGTACCCGCTGATCGGGCTTTCGGGTCCCTCCCGGCGGAATCCCCAGGGACGTAAAATTCCCCTTCCCGAGTGGAAAAAGGGGGAACACCGTCTTAAATGAAAGCATGAATGCCTTTCTCCTCCTTGGAGCGGCGGAGAAACCCCACCTCCACGGCGGGGGAGGGCTGGTGGCGGTCTTCCAGGACGCGGTCCTCATCACGGCCTTCGTGGCGGTGATGATGCTGCTCGTGGAATACCTGAACGTCCGCACCCGGGGAGCCCTGCAGAAGGGGATCCGGGGAAGGGCCTGGAGGCAATACCTGCTGGCCCTCCTCCTGGCGGGGACCCCCGGGTGCCTGGGGGCCTTCGCCCTGGTCACCCTCTTCACCCACAGGCTCCTCTCCCTGGGGGCTCTCGTGACGGGCATGATCGTCACCAGCGGGGACGAGGCCTTCGTGATGATCGCCAAGATCCCCGGGCCTTTCATTCTTCTCCTTGGGATACAGACCGTAGTGGGCCTCCTGGCCGGAATCCTGACCGATCTCTTCCTCAAACGGCGCGACCTGGCCCCCCAGGACAAGTACTTGGAGATCCCTTTCCACCAGGAGGACACCCTTCCTTCCCAGTCCTGGGGTGAGATCCTGGACCGCCTCCGGCACATGAGTCCCGTAAGGGGCACCTTGGCCACAGCCCTCCTCCTCTTTCTCGCCGCCCACCTGGCGGGCCAGGTGGGACCCGAGGAAAGGTGGGCCAGCATGACCCTGGGAATCCTCACCACCCTGGGCCTTCTTGTGGTTCTCACCGTGCCGGACCACTTCCTGGAAGAGCACCTCTGGAACCACGTGGTCCGCATCCACGCCCCCCGGATCCTGCTCTGGACCCTGGGGACCATGCTGGTGATCTATTTCTTCCGGGGGGACCTGGAGACCCTGCTCCATCAATCCTACGGGCCCTGGGCGGCCCTCCTGCTGGCCTGCCTGGTGGGGATCATTCCCGAGTCGGGACCCCACCTGGTCTTCGTGCTCCTCTACGCCAGGGGAGACCTTCCTTTCGCCGTGCTCCTGGCCAGTTCCATCGTCCAGGACGGCCACGGCATGCTCCCTTTGCTCGCTACATCCCGCAAAGACTTCCTCGTGGTCAAAGCCATCAACCTGGCCGCGGGCCTCCTGGCGGGCGCCCTGGCCATGATCTGACCCTGATCGGGGCGGTTTTCCTCTTTCTGGGGGAAACCTTGTCCGGTTCCGCCCGGGTTTCCCGCTCTCCTCCAGGGGGTGATCCCACTCCCCCCGCCGGGACGCACGCTCACTACAGCTCATGGGAGGCGAAATCATGAAAGCCCCGACCCTCGTTCTTGTTCTTTTCGGCTCTTGCCTGGGCCTTTCCTCTCCCGGAACGGCCCAGACCGGAACACCCAAGGCCCTCCGGGCCACCGGGGCCCGCCGCGCCCTCTATAAGGCCCCGAAGGCCCGGCCTCCTGGGAAGGTCCTTGTGCGGCCCACCCCGGACGGCCCGATCCACCTGGTCCTTCTCCCGCCCGGGTCCGAGTCCCTCCCGGACGAGCCCTACTCCTTCGAAAAGGGAGGAAAAGAGACCCCCAAGGAGTTCCTGGGGAATCCCTACTTCCTGGGATTCGCCGGGGGGCTCTACCGCCCTCCCGCCGGTGAAAGAGTCGGCCCCCTTCTGGCGGGCCGGATCCAAAACGGGCCCCGCCCCGGGGAAGACCCCCTTTTCACCTACGCCTACGTGATGTTCCAGGGAAGGATCACCGAGGCCAAGAAACGGTCCGTCGAATTTCTCGGGGTGAAGCTCCTCTTCTACCATCCCAACAATTCCTACGCCGCGAAGATCCCCGTCCACGTCGCCGGCGACCTGGCGGCCCGCCCCTGCGTCCGCTGGGTGGGCTACGCCCGGCCCTCCCGGAAGATCCATCCCGCCTTGAATTCAGTCATGGCGGAAACCCCGGCCGGACAGGACATCCCCGTCTACATCGATCTCTTCGAGAGCGACCTGAATCCCGGATCCGAGAAGGTGATGGGGCCTCTCCCCGAGGTGGCCACCATCGGCCGGGGACCCCGGCCCGGCAACCCCGCCTACGCGGGCTGGAGCTGGAAGACACACGGCAAGATCCAGGCCAAGCTCGAAAAACTCGGCGTCAAGATCGAGGGCTACAAGGAAGAGATCCACGCCTACCGGGCCAAGGCCGACGCCTGGACCATCCTCAAGCTCGTGGACCTGGACTACGTGGCCTTCCTCGAGTGGCGCCCCCCCGCCAAGGCCATGCACGACCGGGTGATCCCCCAGGTCGGCGCGGACTACTACCGGGAGATCTTCAAGGCCTCGACCGTTACGGTCGGCGTAATCGACTCGGGCTTCCATCTCGCCAACGGCGGATACAACGGCCACATCGACCTCGCCAAGCAGGCCGTGGGATGGAACTTCTGGCCGGGAGGCGGCTGCGGGAGCCCCTACTGCGACGAGAAGAGCGCCGGGTACCACGGCACCCACGTGCTCGGCACGCTGTGCGGGGAGGGAAGGGCCCGGATCAAGTACCGGGGAATCTCCCCCTACCTGGGCTGGGGCCCGGCGACCCACAGGCTCTTTCTTGCCAAGGGGTTCACCACCAACGCTTTCCAGGTCATGCGCCGGGCCTACAAGGACCCCTGGAACAATGTGACCCCCAAGCCTGTGCTCGTCACCAACTCCTGGGGCCATGGCGGCTGCCTCAACAACTGCACCAGGCCGGCCTACTGGGTCGGGTCCGAGGCGCCCGCCAGGACCTGCGACGCGGAGGTCTACAACTACAACCAGCTCTACATCTTCGCCGCCGGAAACCAGGGCGGGGCGGGGGGCGGAAATTACGTCGCCGGGACGATCACCATGGAATCCACCGCCAAGAACGTCCTGGCCGTGGGCATGTGCCGGGACGGAAACCGGACCACCCCGCCGGCCGGCGGGCCCGGCTCCATCGTCTCCTGGTCCAGCCACGGGCCTTGCGGCGACGGAAGGTGGAAACCCAACGTCTCCGCGCCGGGATGCGTCACCATGTCCACCGCGGGAGGGACCAGGACGGGCTACAAGACCATGTGCGGCACTTCCATGTCCGCCCCGGTGGTGGCCGGGATCATGGCCTCGGCGGCGGAAAGATATTCGGTCCTAAGAAATTCCGCCCCATTGATGCGCGCCTGGGCCATGGCCACGGCGGTGACGAGAAAGGACGCCGCGGCCCCGGGAAGCTGGGGCCACCTTCCCTCACGGCACCTGAACTCCCACGGCATGGGAAGGATCTCGGCCCTCAAGGTCCTGAACGGAGGAGGAGGCCTTCCCTGGGTCCGGGTCTGGGCGAGCCCGACCCTGGGCAAGTCCGGGGGCTATTTCGACCTGGTCGTGGGAAGGGCCACGACCAGGCTCATCGCCGTCCTCACCTGGGACGATCCCGCCGCCGCCCCGGGGGCCAAGCCCGCCGCGGTCCACGACTTCGACCTCTGGATCGACAAGGAGCCCTTCACCTCGGGCCTCAACACGGGCGAATACAGGTCCACATCCTCCATCGACACGGTGGAGCACGTGGTGATCAACCACCCGGGCCCCGGGAAATACAGGTTCAAGATCCGCCCCTACAAGCTGTCCGGAACCGCCCGGGTGGGGATCGTGGTCATCCAGCTCCTCGGGGACACCACGCCCCCCGGGGCCCTCACCCTCACCCCCGACAGGCGCTGCATCAAGCCCGGCGGGAGGGTGAACCTGACGGTGGCGGCCAGGTCCGGCAGCTACCTCGCCACCAACGTCTGGGTGGGGCAAGGCGCCCATACGGGCTTCGCTTACACCGGCAGTTCCCTCAAGCTCAAGGACAACGTGACCGTCTCCGCCCCCCACGACCCGGGGGACAACGGAACGCACCTGGGCGACATCCTCAAGGGCCAGACCCGGTCTGTCGTCTATGGCTACAAGGAGACCGCCGGCACGGACGCCGTGCGCTACCTCTACTTCAGCGGCCTCTCCGACAACTGGGGGACCCGCTCCAGCCGGGCCGCCGTCGTCGTGGACGGCACCCCGCCCCTCTCTGTGAGAAACCTGAAATCCACCACCCACGCCACCGGCGTCTGGTCCAACCGATCCAGGATCGTCTTCACCTGGTCCGCCGCCTACGACAACCTTTCCGGGATCGACGGATACAGCATCCTGACCCGTTTCGGTTCCGCCGCCATCCCCGACGCGACCAAGGACATCGGCGCCCTGACCTCCTGGACCGGAATCTATCCCTCCAGCGCCAAGCCCTACTACTTCAGCATCCGGTCGGTGGACCGGTCCGGGAACTGGGGGAAATCCTTCTCCTGGACCGGGCCCTACTGGATCGACGCTCTCCCCCCGGCAGGCGTCTCCCTGAAGATCGACCGCGGAGCCGCGGCGACCTCATCGACCAACGTCACCCTGTCCATCACCGCCTCGGATCCCCACTCGGGCCTGGCCGCCATGCGCTTCCACAACGACAGGGGATCCTGGTCCCCCTGGTTCCGGTTCGCCGCCTCCCGGTCGTGGAAGCTCACCGATTACGGTGGATCTTCTTCCCTCGGGACGAGGACCGTCGTCCTGGAGGTGCGGGACAGGGCCGCCAACATCACCAGGGTGAGCGACAAGATCTATCTCTACAAAAAAGCGGCCTACTTCGGGAGCGCCTGCTCCGGCGCCAAGGGAAGGCCGAGTTTCGTCATCGGCGGCATCCCCGGGCTGGGCCGGACGGTCGGCTTCAGCGTGGGAAACACCAGCGCCCCCGTGGGAGCCCTCTTCTTCGGAGTCTCCAGGACCTCCTGGCTGGGCCTTGCCCTGCCCCTGGACCTGAAGATCATCGGCGCGCCCTCCTGCTTCCTCCACATCTCCCTGGACGCCCTCCTCTACACCGGAACCCCGGGCGCACTCAGGGTGCCCGTCCCAAGGGACCAGGCCCTCGTGGGAATCCCCATGAATTTCCAGTGGCTCCTCCTGGGCGATCCCTCCCGCAAGCCCGTGGTCACCACCAGGGGCGCCGCCATGGTCCTGGGAGGCCTCTGACGGCCCTTTCCCAAGGCCGTCCCGCCCGGGCCCCCGGGCCCGGGCGGGACCAAGGCCGGAGAATCATCACATCGTAAAGAACTGGAGTTCCCCCAGCTCCCCCTCCAGGCGCTTGGGCTCGGGCACGGGTCCCGCGGCCAGCTTGCGGGCTTCCTCCTCGGCTTCCCGGAGCCATTGTTCGTAGAGTTTCTTCCTTTCCGCCGCCGGGAGCGCCGAGGGCCGGACGATTCCCGCGCCCAGGGCGGCCTCGATTGAAAAGGGCTCCTCCGTGACCTCTTCCCTGCAATGCCCCCAGTGGCCCGTGTGGATGTCGAAACAGTAGCTCGACACGAAGAGCCAGGCCGACCGCCCCAGGAAGTCCACGGCGTCGATGACGAAGTCCGCCTCCTCGTCGTCCATGGTGTAGTGGAATCCCACCCGGCACCAACCGGGCTTGATGCCCTGGTAGCCCCGGAGCACCCACTTGCGGTAGCGCTCCGATTCCTCCGGCCCGATTCCCAGGAGCCTGTGGCCGTATGGCCCGGCGCAGGAGCATCCGGCCCGGGACTGGATGCCGAAGAGATCGTTCAGGAGCACCGTAAGCAGCCTGGGGTGGATCCAGCCCCCGCGGGGGTCCCTGGCGTTGAAGGAGACGACGGCCACCCTGAGGGACGGATCCCTGTTTCCCATGATGTGAAGATTCGGGTTCCTCTCCCAGCGCGCGAAGGCCCGCCGCAGAAGTTCCCCCTCCCGTTTCTCGATCCTCTCCACCCCGGCGGCCCTCTTCACCTCGAAGGCTAATGCGGCCTTCATGGTCTGGAGCACGCCGGGCGTCCCGGCCTTCTCCCGGGCCTCGATGTCGGCCATGTAGTCCTGCGTTTCCGGACCGACGTAATCCACCGTCCCCCCTCCCCCCACCGTGGGAGGCAGGTCCTTCCGGTAGACCTTCTCGTGGAAGACCAGGATTCCCGAGGAGCCCGGCCCTCCCAGGAACTTGTGGGGCGAGATGAAGACCGCGTCCAGCGAAGGATCCCCTCCTGCGGCCCCGGGCGGGGGATTCATGTCGATCTCCACGTAGGGGGCGCAGGCCGCGTAGTCGAAGGCCGCCAGGGCCCCGTGGGCGTGAAGGAGGCGGGCCGCCTCGTGCACGGGCGTCCGGATCCCCGTGACGTTGGAGGCCGCCGAAAAGGACCCGATCCTCAGCCGCCCCTGGTAGGCCGGATCCTCGAGGAGTCTCTCCAGGTGGGCCAGGTCCAGCCTCCCGTCGGGGGCGAGATCCACCTCCACCACCTCGGCCAGGCCCTGGCGCCAGGTCACCTCGTTGCTGTGGTGCTCGTAGGGACCGACGAAGACCACGGGCCGCCTCTTCTCCAGGGCATCCTCCAGGTCGCGGAGGGCCCCATCGCCCTTTTCGGCTCGAAGGATTTCCTTGATCAGGGCCATCGTCGCCGGGGGAACCTGGACCCCCAGGATCTGCTGGAACTTGTCGATGGCCCCGGTGGACCCGGCGCCCACGGCGATGAGCTTGCCCTGGGGACCGGCGTTCACCGCCTCCTTGATGGTCTCCTCCGCCCTGTGGAGAAGCCTGGTCATGCTCCGGCCCGAGACGTCGTCCTCTGTGTGGGTGTTGGCGTAGGTCCGCTGGACGTGCATCAAGTAGTTCTCGATGAAGGCCAGGCCCCGGCCCGAGGCGGTGTAGTCGCAGTAGGTCATGAGCCTCTCCCCGAAGGGCGTCCGGAACATGGCGTCGATGCCCACGATCTGCTCTCGAAGGAAGGAGAAGTCCAGCCGGGTGGGTTCCATGAGACCTCGCTCCAGAAAGGGTTGCCCCGGGTCCGCCGGAGAGGGAAAGGTTAGCAAAAAAGCCCTCTTGCCTCTTCTTTCAGAGCCCTTTCAGGGCCGCCCGGACGAGAGGGTTCATCTCCACCGGGACCAGGGCCTTCAGCTTCTCCAGGTCCCCCTTGTTCCCGATGGAACGGAGCGCCCGCACCGCCGCGGCCCGAAGCACCGGGTCCGGGTCCTCCAGAAGATCCAGGAGGAGGGGCCGGGCCGCGGAATCCCGGATCCTCCCCAGGATCCGCACCAGGGCAATCCGGCCCGGGCCTTTCTTCCTATTCTTCAGCTCCTCCCGGAGCCGGGGCGCCCCTTCCGAGCCCAGGGCCGCCAGGGCCCTTTCGGCCCTCTGCCGGACCGGCCAGGCCGGGTCGTCCAGCAAGAGCGGAAGGAGACGAGCCACCCCCTCCCGGCACCGGGTCCCTTCCAGGCAGGCCGCCGCGGCGATCCTGTCGGGAGCGGACTTGGACTTGCAAAGGGCGTCCAGGCCCGCAGGGACATGGTCCAGGCCCAGCCGTCCCAATGCCTCGGCCGCGGCCCGCCGGACCAGGGGAGACGGGTCGGCCGAAAGCAGGCTCTCCAGCCTCTTCAAGACCGACCGGTCCCCCAGGCGGCCCAGGATCCGCGCCGCCAGGGCCCGGGCCTGGGGAAAGGGCCGATCCAGCCCCTTCCGGAGGGCCTCCCGGGCCTCCTCTCCCAAGGCGAGGGCCGCGTCCTCCAGGAAGGCCCCCATGGCCGGCGTGGGAGAGGCGAAAGTCCGGGCGGCGAGCCATTCCAGGCCGGCCTTCCCCATCCGGGCCAGGTCTTCCACGGCGGCCTTCCAGGAAGAGGACCCGGGAAGGGAGGAGAGAGCCTGGTGGAGGTCCCTCTCCAGGGAGAGGAGGGAAGGAGGCTCGGCCTTCTCCCCGGGGAGAAGCGCCGCCCGCGGCTTCGGGGGGGAGGACTCACTTTTCGCTCCTCCGGAATCGATCGCAAGCCCTCCCAGGCCCCGGGTCTTCCAC
>JALUZX010000279.1 GCA_027011425.1 Planctomycetota bacterium | reverse complement strand
TTTCGCCTTTCCCAGCCGGAGAGAGAGGACCATCTCCCCCCGGCCCGGACCCAGGCCGTCCAGGGCCCCCGCCAGGACCAGGTTTTCCAGGACGTCCCGCTCCAGGGAGGGGACCCGGGCCTGGAGGTCCTCCAGGCTCCGGAAGGGGCCTCCCCGCCGCCTCTCGGCCAGAAGTTCCTCCAGGGCCTCTTCCCCGAGCCCCCGCACCTCGGCCAGGGAGACCCGAAGGTCCCTCTCCCCCTCCCAGGTCCAGCGCTCTTCCGAGAGGTTCACGTGGGGCGGAAGGATCCTGAGCCCCATCCGGCGGGCCTCCTCCACGTAGACCGTGGGGGCGTACATTCCAGCCCCGCTGGAGAGAAGGGCCGCCATGAAGGCCGCAGGCTCGCGGGCCTTGAGCCAGGCGCACTTCCAGGCCAGCAGGCCGTAGCTCACGGCGTGGGCCTTGCAGAAGGAATACCCGGAAAACCGCGCGACCTGCTCCCACACCCGGCGCGCCCCGCCGGGGCTGAGTCCCCGCTCCCGGGCCGCCAGCACGAAGGCCTCCCCCAGCCGTTTTCCGCTCTCCGGGTCCTTCCGGGCCCTTCCCAGCTCCTTGCGGAGCCGGTCCGCCTCTTCCAGAGTGAGCCCCGCCGCGGCCCGGGCCACCTTGAGAACGTCCTCCTGGTAGAGCATGACCCCGAGAGTCCCGGCCAGCTCCCGGTCCACGGCGGGATGAATCCGCTCCACCGGTTCTTCTCCCCGGGCCCGGGCCAGGAAGGACCGCTTCATGCCTCCCGCCGCGGGACCGGGCCGCACGAGCGCCAGGGCCTGGATCACCTGTTCCGCCCTGGAGGCCCCCATGGCGCGAAGGATCTGGCGCATGGCGGGGGATTCGATCTGGAAGCACCCCAGGGTCCGCCCCTCCCGGACCAGCCGCGCCGCCGCCGGATCGTCCTCGGCCGCCCGGTCCAGGTCGGGCGCCCGGCCCTTCCTCTCCCGCAGGATCTGGAGGGCGTAATCCACCAGCGTAAGCCCCCGGTTGCCCAGAAGGTCCAGCTTCACCGCCCCCGTCTCCTCGATGTAGTGCTTGTCGAACTGGACCGCCGTAAACCCCTCGGCCGAGGGCTGGAGGGGCAGGAAGTCCCTCAAGGGAAGGGGAGCGATCACCGTGCCTCCCGGGTGGAGGCCCATGTGGTGGGGCGCGCCGAGCAGCATCTCCGCCGCCCGGGCCGTCCTGGCCGCCAGGGCCGGGCTTCCCAGGAGGAGGGAGAGATCCCCCGCCTCGGCCAGGGCCTCTTCCAGGCCCCTCCTCCGGGAGCCGGGAAGGCGGGCCGAGGCGGCGGAGGCCAGCCGCGGCGGCACGCCGCAGGCCAGGGCCGCCTCCCGGAAGGCCCCCCGCGGGCCCAGCCGCGCCAGGGTGCAGAGCATGGCCGTCCGGTCGCGGCCGAAACGCTGGTATACGTATTCCAGCACCCTCTTTCGCCGCTTCCAGCAGAAGTCCAGGTCCACGTCGGGGAGATCTCCTTCCCGGCCGGAATTGAGAAAGCGCTCGAAGACCAGGCCGTGCCGGAGGGGATCGGGATCGGTAAGCCCGAGACAACGGGCGGCCAGGCTGTCCGCCGCGCTTCCTCTTCCCATGCAGGGGATCCTCTCCCGGCGGGCGAAGGCGGCGATCTCGTGGAGGACCAGGAAATAGGGAGCGAACCCGGCCCGGCAGATCACCTGGAGTTCCTCTTCCAATCTCCGCCGGGCCTCCTCCCGGCCGGGCCCGTAAAGCCTCTCCAGACCCTCCTCGGCGAGCCTCCGGAGCCTCTCCCCGGCGGTCTCTCCCTCCTTCGAACGGTAAGGCGGAAAGAGGGGGGGCCTCCCCCGGGGAAGACGGGCCCTGCAGGCCCCGGCGATCTCCAGGGTGCGCTCCACCGCGTCTTCGTATCCCCCGAACCAGGACCGGATCTCCTCCGGGCCGGGAAGGATCCGGCCTCCCGGGTCTCCCTGGAGGTCCAGGGGGATCCCCTTCTTCACGGCGGAGAAGAGGCGGTGGCGCTCTCCATGGGAGGGAAGGGCCCGGTACACGTCGGGAAGGGCCACGAGGCGGAGTCCCAAGCCCCGGGCCGCCTCCCGGACCTCCCCCTGGGAAGGAGGGCGGGGCGGATCGGGAAGTTTCCTGCCCTTGGGAATCACCTGGTCCGGGGGAAGGGGCCGTCCCGGGGAGCGTTCCTCCGGAGGGGCGGGCAATCCGGCGAAGAGCGTGTCCGGCGGGATCCGAAGGGCCAGGCGGGCCAGGAGGCGGGGCGAGTCGGCCAGGACGAAGAGGCCCGCCGACTCCCGGGCCGTCGTGCGCACCGGGTCGAAGCCCTCGTCCAGGTGGAAGGCGCTCACGAGCCGGCAGAGCGAACGGTAGCCCTCGCCGTCCCGGGCGAGCAGGACGAGCCGTCCCTCCCGGGTGGGAAGTTCCACCCCCAGGATGGGCCGCACC
>JALUZX010000278.1 GCA_027011425.1 Planctomycetota bacterium | reverse complement strand
GCCCTTACCTGGAACGGCAAACCCTATCCCTGGACCCGGAAAGGCCCGGGTCTCCTCCAGTGCGTCCTCCCGGCGGACCGCCCCCCTCCCCGGGACCCATACCACCGCTTCCTCCAAAGCCAGGTCCTCACCTTGCCCGCCCAGGGGGGGCCCCTGGAAGTCCGCCGGCTCACCTTGGAAGAAAAGTAGGGCTTTCGCAGGATCTATAAGTCCTTGGAGGACAAAAAGGGCGGAGATTTCCCCGAAAAGCCTGCCAAAAGGCAGTTTCCGGCCTTCCAGCCCTTCCCTTGGATTTGACGCCCGAAAAACGGAGGGCCCTTCCTGAAGAAGTCAGTGAGGGTTACGAAAAAAGTCCTGGACCCTCGAAAATTCCAAGAAATTCGTGACCTTCCCCCAGCCGGCGATGTTGTAAAGCCCCCACCGGGCCTACTTGATCCAGCCCCAACGGAAAACCTTTTCCCCCAGCAAACAGACTTTCTTCTTCTCTCCATCGACGAGCCATAGCCTTTTCCCGCCTCCCGACTCGACAAGAGCGAACCTCCCCCCCGGAGAAATGCTGAACCGACTGCCCCCATCCTTTCCTTTCTTTCCCTCCTTCGGAATTTCTATCTCTTCACCGTCGGCATATCGAATCTCCTTTCCCAGAAGGAAGAGACCGGCAAGTTTCTCTTCCTGGGATTTCTTCGGTTCGACCCCGTCCTCCCTGCAGAAGACCAGGAAATTCCCTATGGTCTCCAAAGGCCCTATTTTCCCATCTCTCTTCCCCAGCCGGTCCCTCACCTTCTCGAATTCCACGAACTTTCCCTCTTCCGCGTCGATCCAACGCCCGCCCATTCCTGGGATCAGGAGATACCTTCCCCCGTACCAACCCATGGCAAGGGCCGGTCCCGGACAACCCGTAACTCGAGGAGGCCTGTACTTCACCATAAAAGAGAAAGACCTGCCTCCCTCGAGGTCTACAACCATGAGGAATGCCTTCAGGCGGCCCCCATTCTCAGAACCGAGGAGATTGAAAGCGAGAGAAAGGAACCTGGGCTTCCTGGAAGAAAGGGCCCAGGATATTTCACCCCCGTCCCATCCTGAGGGCACAAGGCCCGATGTCTTTTCTTCAAGCCTTTTCCCCTCGGAAAGGAGCACTTCCAAACGCCACTTCGAAGAGGGGGCGACCCCCACGACTCCCTTTTCACCGGCGGACACGGAAAAGAGAACCGGTCTTTTGAAGATGTAATGCCTCTCAGGCGTCTCCCGGGTAAGAAGAAACTCCAGGACCCTATACAAAGGCCGCCCTCCGAAACCGGAAGCTCCGCCCGCGCTCTCCAGAACACGGATACGCCCACTTGCCTCCGCCCCCTCCACCAGGCCGGCGAACCCTCTTTCCATAATGGCCGAAGCCTCGCCGGACTCCGGGGCAAGCGAAAAGAGTTTCCCTTTTACGGAATACAGGTATTTCCCCCCGATGCTTCGCGAAACCAATTGCAAATTTCCAGGGCCCCTGTAGAAAACTCTTTTTCCAACACCTTGTCCGCAACGAAAGGAAAACCCGACGACCTTATCCTTTCCATCCCGGGCCCAGCAATAACCGAAGGAATCACCGGAAGTAACGCCGATCCCTTCCAAGTCGAGCCCAAGGTCACCTCCCCCAACGCCAGGACTCCATCCCGGAAAGGAAAGGAGGACGCAGATCGCGAACCAACAGCCGGATATCTTCATCGCCATTTCCTGCCTCTCGGGAGGTTCCTTGCTGAAGGCCAAGAAAAGGAAATTTTTTCTACCTGTCCATCTTTGACTGGGCAAGCCCCCCTCCGGTGTAATGTCCGGCTTCTTCTGCTTAAGGGGGGAAGGCCCTTGAAAGACGGCCTTTCCCCTCCCAGAAGATGGTTCAAGGCTTTTTTTCTCAGGCCCGGCTGGTCTCCGTACACGCCGGGCGCGCCACCGGACGGGAGACAAGAAATGAACAAAGAGACGCGCAGGGACTTCCTCAAGAAAGGCGCCCTGGGGTTGGCCGCCGGGGCCCTGGGGCCGGGACTGGCCGCCTGTGGGGGTTCGAAGAAACCGGAGAAGGGGGAGACCCTTCGCTTTCTTCACGTGACCGACACCCACTTGGACCTGGGCATCCCGGAAACTGTCAAGTGGATGGAGATGCTGGCGGAGAAGATCGACCGGGACTTCAAGGACGTGGACTTCGTCCTCTTCGGCGGCGACAACTTCAACAACAACGTTCCCGGCCTGAAGGACGCGGAGCGCTTCAAGAAGATCCTCTCTGCCCTCCAGGTTCCTTGGTATTCGGTCAGGGGAAACAAGGAGTCTTCCCCCAAGCCCAAGGGGGATCCCCTGGACCGGAAGGATTACGCCCGGATGTTCTTTTCTTCCGACCTCGAGGTCTCCGGAAGGGACTGGAAGCTCGTGAAAGGAAACTTCGCCGTCCTGGGGGTGGACTCCACCCTGGAACAGCACGGCAACGGGCTGTTTTCACCGGAATCCCTGGCCTTTGTGGAAAAAGAGCTGAAGGAAAACCCCAAGCGGCGCCACATCCTCCTGGACCACCATCCCTACAGCAACTTCTGGGGGGGAACGGACAAGAAGGACATTCACAAGTACGTCCTGGGGAACGCCGGGGAGGTGAGAAAACGCCTCTTCAAGTATCCCAACCTGGTGCTCACCCTCTCGGGCCACAAGCACCTGGACCACGTCTCCAGGGAAGGTCACCTCACGGTGATCGCCACATTGGGTTTCATCGTGCCCCAGGACAGGGCGAACAGCGACGACCACCGGTTCCGGCTCGTAGAGATCGAAGGCGATACCATCCGCCAGAAACTCGTGAGCATCGTCTAGTTTCCTCCAGGCCAAAAGCCCCGCAGAAGGACCACCTTCCCCAAAGGCGACTTTTCCGTCCTTCCCCCAGCTTGAAATTCTGCCTCCTCCGCAGAATCTGTGGGTTGGGGAGGCGTGAAAAGGGTCCGACTGTCAGCATTCAGCCGGGCACGGCGGGTTCGGGTGCCGGCTGGGGCCCGCCCCGCCTCCTCC
>JALUZX010000277.1 GCA_027011425.1 Planctomycetota bacterium | reverse complement strand
GCCGGGGCCGCACCAGGGAATCGGTGGAGCGCCAGTGGCGGGAGCAGGTGGCCCCGGCGGGGCGGGCCTTCGTGGAACCCTACAAGAAGGAGGCCGGCCTCGTCCTGGACGGGACCGCCGGAGTCGAGGCCTGCCTGGAAAGCCTCTTGGAGCGGGTAAAAGCCCTCCTGGGTTGACCGGCCCGTGACCCTGGCCTCGAGGCCCGGGGGGGGCTGCTTTCGTTAAAACCTTTCCTTCTGAGAAGGATAGGTTTTCACGAATCTGTCCTTCCAGGAAGGACAGTTTGGAACGAACCCCGCGGAAAAGTACCCTGGATGAGTCATGGGGCTCCTGCCGCAAGGTAGCATTTACAAGCCCCCTCCGGCGCCCTCGTGTCTCCTATCTTCGGCGTGCTCCCCAGCACCCTTTCGGTCCTCTCCCCCCAGGGCGCCCGGACCGGGCGCCACCTCTAGCTCACTCAGCGGACCTTCCCTGAGCAACCTGGGTAAGGTCAAAGGGGTTGGAAGGAAGGGAAATGTAAGCGCCTATTGGTGGGGGTGGCTGCCCCAACCTCAGGATTCCCTGAGGAATCCCATAGGTGCCGGGGAAAGCAGAAGAAAAGGTCCTAAGATCGGGGTCTTACAAACAAATTTGAAAATCCTACGGGGAGATGGTTTCTGGGTAGAATGAAAGGATTCGGAAAGGGAACATTTTTTTGTTGACGTTGGTTCTGGGAAATGTTCAAAAGGCTCTCAGCTCCTTGAAGTGATCGTTCCCGGATTCGTCCGCCATGGTCCCGACCAGATCCATCCATCCGGAGTGGAAGGGGGAGACGGGAAGGAACCAGACGGGGAAAGGTTTTTTCCAAAAGGAGGATCCCATGGCACGCTTTTTGAATCCATCCATCCATCCATCCATCCATCGGATAGCCTCATTCTTCCTGGGGCTCCTTTTCCTCTCCTGTTTCATCCCCCTCCTTCCCGCGCAGAATTGGAAGGAAATTTATAAGGGTGATACTAACCTTGGGGATCACGGTCGGGATTTTTCTTCCACTGGAGAAAAAGCGGGCATTTCTAAGGAGATATCTGGAATGCCCGCATCCGCTTTTCTTAAGAAGGTAATTGGGTTTGGGCCAGGAAATCCAAACTCTCCCCTTAATCTGGCACAAGCTCCCGGCGTCACTAAGAATATAAAAGGTTCCATCGGCTTGGGTGGCGAAAGCCGTGTTCTGGAAAGACTCTATCATCTTAGTGGATACCTGAACAACTATGGCCTGGAGATCAAAATCCTTTACCGTTCCTTTATGGTGGACGATTGGAGAGGAACCGGAGCCGACCCTGTCCCCTCCGAATACGACCCTTTCGGACCTGGGTGGTGGTTCAGCGGTGCAGATTCCCTTAGAGGTGTTCCCGAGGAAGGACAGATCGGCAAAGACACCACGGTGACCCGGGTGACCTGGAATGGAAAGGTTATTTCCTATCCCTTCGACCATTCTGTGGAGGTCCAGGACCCAAGCAAAGCATTGAAGAGCAGTACTGTCACCAACTACTACTTTAAGGGAAGGGGGGGGACTCGACTTGTTCTGGAGCACATAGGCGGCGCTGCCATCTGGTTCCTTGAGTATCCGGACAGGACAAGGATCGAATATGAACCCTTTGACGGGGATCAAAATAACCTCCGGATTGCACGAATTTACCGAGGGGTTTATGACGCCCCGGATTGGGAATACCTCTATTCCTACGAGGGCGGTCGTTTGGTGGAAATCAAAACACCAAGGAACGTGGAGGTTCATTTCGATTGGGCCGATCCGGGTGGCGGAAGCAAAAGCGGGTCCAACCTGCGTGTAACCAGAATTTTTCTCTCTTTTCCCGACCAGTGGAACGTGGCAAATCCTGAGATTTATACAACATATATTTATTATGTATGGGACGATGTAATTTCGACCTACAAATTGAAACGTATTAGTCGTCCAGCTCGGCCTATAGTTGAAGATGGGAACAGGAATGGTCAATACGATCTGCCGGGGGAAGACTACGGGTCTAAGCGTGTGGTAACCCGGTTTGATTACCTTGAAAATAGTAACAGGGTATCTCAGGTTTACGGTGAGACTTTGGGGTCCGAAAGGCTTTGGAAGACCTTCCATTATGATTCAGACCCTTATTGGCGCGTGATTAAAATGTTAACAGGAGAGGGTGGTGAATGGCCGACTGGGCAGGAACAGAGGAAACACGAGTTCTCTTATACCGACGGAACACCCCCCACGATGACCTGGAAAGATCCGCTTGGTATCCTGCGTATCTACACATATGCAAAAAACAACAGCATTTCTCCAACGGCCTGGAAGGTTACAAGCTTGGAGGAGGAGGTCCGTTCCAACGATCCCAATCCTTCGGACTTTCCTTCATTGACATGGCAATTTACCTGGGGCACAGGATACAGCTTTGGGCTCATGACATCCATGACTCTGCCTTCAGGGCTCAAGTATAAATGGACCTGGGACGATCAAGGCCGGGGGCTTCCAGTCAAAGTGGAGGTCTATCCCTCAGAAAGCGCCAGCCCCTTGCAGACCAGGACCTGGCAATGGAAGGACTGGGATCCGGCTGGTGGATACAGGTTTGCTTCACGTTTGATTGCTGTGGAGAACGCTCTTTTCCACCAGAACGAACAGCAGAACGCCGGTGAGAAAATTACTATTAGCTGGACATTAGACTCCCAAACCCAAGCCATGGAAGGGAGGGTAACCAGGGACAGCAAAGACATCTACTGGATCACCGAAGACGCCACGGGCCGGGTGGTCCAGACCAAGGAGATGGCATTCGACGTGGACGGGGGTGGATCGAGCAACCGTATAGTGACTTACACCTACGGATCCGACCCCGATTCCCCTGATTACAACCTGTTGATCCAGGTGGCCCGGAGCTTCGGGGGGCAGGCCCATAATCTCCAGGCCTGGCACGACGAACTGGGAAACGTGACGAAGCTCGTGGACGAGCTGGGCAGGGAGATTCGTTTCACCTACGACACCCCGGGCAGGCTGATCCAGGTCGACCT
>JALUZX010000276.1 GCA_027011425.1 Planctomycetota bacterium | reverse complement strand
ATCCCGGCCTTTTCCTTGGAGGAAGAGGGGTTTCTCTCCCCCGCCTGGAGCCGGGTGTTCAGGTAGATATCCATATGCAGGACCGTCCCCATCTGCCGGAGGCGGAACTCGGCAACATACCATGGCTTCCTTACGTGGAGAACAAATTCTCCAGGCCCCGGGCGCTCCTGGGCCACGATCCGCCACTGGAACTGAAGGAGTTGCTCTTTCAGGAAGGATAAGGCCTGGGACATGGGCATCTTTCCCCGGTAATGGAGGACGGCCCACCGGAAATCCCCCACGGCGAAGCTGGCGCTCTCATTGTGGGACACCTGGAGCTGGAGCCCTGCCGGCACCGGGATATCCGGGAACTGGACAGCCCGCACCATCAAGGAATCCTGTCCCGGAACGGGGACGTAATTCCGGTCCACGTTGGCACATCCCGCCAGCAGAAGGAGGAGGAAGCAAACCAGACGAGCAGAGGGACTCATATCTAACTCCCTTATTCGTAGACAGTTATGAACTTTTCTTATTTCTCGCTTCCACAAACCTGCCAGGCTGCGTTCCACCCCGGGGAGGCCCCATGCTACACTCCTCTCCTTACGGGGAGGAACCTCGTCCATGGCAACCACCGGTGAAACGCTCCTGGACCAGGCCACCCTGGTCCTGAACAAGTCCTGGACGGCGGTCAACGTGACGACCGTCCGCAGGGCCATCTGCCTAGTCTACCTGGGCCAGGCCAAGATCATCTCACCCGAGACCTTCGAGGTCCACGACTTCGAATCCTGGATCCGGGCCGACGGGGACGGAACCCACCCTATCCTCAGGACGGTGAATCTCAAAATCCGCGTTCCGGAAGTGATCGTCCTGCAGCGTTACAACTCGGTTCCCTCCAAGGACGTGCCCTTTTCCCGCAAGAACGTCTACCGCAGGGACAATTACACTTGCCAGTATTGCGGAAAACGCTTCCGGGCGGAGGAACTGACCATCGACCACGTGGTCCCCAGGTCCCGGGGAGGCCGGACTTCCTGGGAGAACTGCGTTCTCGCCTGCGTCCGTTGCAACCTCCGCAAAGGGGACCGGACCCTGGAAGAGGCGGGCATGACCCTTCTCCGGAAGCCCTCCAAGCCCAAATGGAACCCTAACCTGCTCGTCCGCGGCGGGGCCTTTCCCCCTTCCTGGCTGGGTTTCACAGGCAAATCCTCTTCCATCCAGGGTGGCGGGGACACCGGCCCCCCTGGCAAAATAGACCAATGATTCCTTCCCGGGCCCGGCCCGGTTCCTTGTTCGCAGGGGGTGAACCATGAAACGGCGCGCGTCTCTCCTATTGGCCCTTTTCGCGATCTTCTTCTCCCTGGGGCTTTCCGCCGCCCCCCTGGCCGCCCAGAAGAAACCCGACCGGAAGGCCCTCCTCCAGGCCTACGAAAAAATGGCGGCCAACATCGAGAAGAACGACGCGGACGGCCACCTGACCCTGGCCGTCTGGTGCCTGAACAACGGCCTCAAGACCAAGGCCGTCCGCCACTTGAAGAGGGTGCTCAAGATCGATCCCTCCAACGTGAAGGCCCACAAGCTCCTGGGGCACGTCTACTTCAAGGGCAAATGGATGACCCCCAGGGAGAAGGAAAGGCTGGTCAAGAAACTGGAGGAGGAACGGCGCAAGAAGCTCGGCCTTGTGAAATACAAGGGCAAGTGGGTCACCAAGGCGGAGATGGCCAAGATGAAGGCCGGCTTCGTGAAGGTGGGGGACCAGTGGTATTCCCCCGAAGACGCCAAGAAGATCAAGGCCGGCTACGTCCGCCACCCGGAGACGGGGGAGTGGATCAAGAAGGAAGACCTTCCCAAGGCCCAGCAGGGAATGTTTCTAGTGGAAGGGAAATGGGTCTCCACCCAGGAGGCGGACCAGTATCACTCCGACTGGACCCACCCCTGGATCCTGACCACGGACCACTACAAGGTCAACACGAACCTCCCCTGGAGCGAGGCCAAGCTCCGCCGGAACGACGTGGAGATCATCTACCTCCGCCTCAAGAACATCATGGAGGGCCTGGAGCCCCAGCGGGCCCAGCGGATGAACGTCTACATCTTCGCCACCCAGGGGGACTACAACACCTACGGTTCCAAATACGGAACGGCCTATTCTTCCGTCTCGGGCGGGTGGTTCTCCCAGAACGACGAAAGCCTCCCCGCCGTGTGCCTCTGGGACAAGGATTTCGGGAAAATCAACCTTCCCCACGCCCTGGCCCTGCAATACCAGTTCTTCCTCTACCTGCAGGCCGGCATGAAGGACTGTCCCTTGTGGTTCTACGCCGGCGTGGCCTGCTACTGCGACCGCTTCTACGACACCCAGGTCCTGAGAAAGTGGGGGGCGGAAAACATCGTCCGCGCCGGCGGGGTGGCCAACTACGGCCGGAGCTGGTTCTCGAGTTACGCCCTCTCGCCCGACGCATTCAAGGCATCCCAGAAGCTTTTGAAGGACGCAGGCTTCCTGATCTGCTACGTCAAGGACAGCGGGGACAAGGTCGCCCTCAAGTACTGGAAGCAGTTCTGGGAAGGCATCAAGAAGGGAGGCAAGCCCAGGACCCTGGTTCGCCCCATCTACAGGCTGGAAAGCCACCTGGCCCGGAGCAACAAGAAGATCCGGGCCTTCTTCCAGAAGATCCTGACGGGTTGATCTCGCCCCGTCGCGACCCAAGGTTTTCCTTTTCCGGCAGAATCTTTTTCCCCGCTTCCCGTAATAGGAACCTTCGAAGAAGCAACGACGAGGGGAGGCCGGGCCGGCCTTCCTTCCGACCCGAAAGGAGTGCTCTCCATGAAAAGATCGCTGGCTCTTGCCCTCGCCCTGGGCCTCTTGGCGGCGGCGGGCTCCCTTCCCGCCCAGAAACCCTTCGACCTCAAGAGCAAGGTCCCGCCGGGAACCCTCCTCTACGCATCCCTCCCGGACCTCTCCCAGAGCTACCGGGACTTCCAGAGCACGCCCTTGGCCAAGCTCTGGAGAGAGCAGGAGGTCCAGGAGTTCCTGGCCCAGCCATTGGCTTTCGCGAAAACCTATTGGGCCCAGGCGGTGCAACAGATCCAGGCCTTACACCAGGCGGGAATCCTGCCTGTCACCGCCGAAGAGATCTTTTCTTTGAGACCGGGAAGCCTCTCCGCCGCCCTCATCGGCCCCGGCGGGAAGGGTGAGCCCTTCCGGTTCGCCTTCACCTTCCAGGTCTCCCAGGGGACCCAGGTCATGGACAAGCTGGTCCAGTTCGGACTGAAAAAGCTCCAGGCCAAGATCGACGAGCTGAAAGCCAAGGTGAAGGACGGCACGGCAGATCCCATGGAGCAGATGGAACTCCAGATGATGCCCCGGATCAGCCGGATCGGCTCCGCCCAGGCCCTGGTGGCTTCCACCCTTCCCCCCAATGGCGGCAAAAGCCCGGGATTCACTTCCCTCACCTACGCCTATACCCAAGGCCTGGTCCTGGTGGCCAGTTCCAAGTCCTTGGCCGAGAAAATCCTGAGCGACAAGCCCGGGGCCAGCCTCGCCCTGGACCCGGTCTTTCGCCAGGCCATGGGGAAAGTGAAGTCCCAGGGGGCGGAGACCCTCTTCTTCCTTCGCCCCAAAGGGTTGATCCAGGCCTTCTTGAAGCTCATGCGGGAGGTTCCCTCCCCCAAGGCGCGGAACTTCATGGAGGAACACGGCCAAGGTCTCCAGAAGGCCCTGGAGATTACGGGTCTTTTGGGATGCGACGCCCTGGCCATGGTGGCCACCTACGACCAGGGCAAGTGCTTCTGGGACAGCTTCCTTCTCGCCCCGGAGCCAAGGAAGGGGCTCCTGGACCTGGCCGGGGGCCGAACCCTGAACCTGGACCACCTGGCCTGGATTCCCAGGAGAGCCACATCTTTCTCCATTGGGTATATGCCCTTGAAGAAGATCTACCACACCATCCTGGACGCGATCGGCGCCGTGGACCCGGAAACGGGTGGGCGTATAAACGGTGCACTCGCCGCGCTCAAGGAAAGGCTCGGCCTGGACCTGGAAAAGGATCTCCTGGACCAGTTGGACGGGGAAGTCCTGTGGTACGGCATCGCCAGCTCCAATCTCATGACCCCCGGGACCAAGGTCGTCCTGGCCCAGGTGAGTTCCCCGCAGAAACTCCTGAACAGCCTGGAAACTCTCTTCGGCCTCTCCAAAGGCGCCGTTTCCCTTGAGTCCACCAAGGACCCGGCCACGGGGATGGAGATCTGGCAGATCCAGTTCGACACAACCATGCTGCCCCAGACGGGGCCGGCCATGGCCTTTGGAAGAATCCTGGCCTTCATCAAGCCGTCCTTCACCTTCCACAAGGGCTACCTGGTGGGAGCGTTGAATCCGAGGGACGTAAAGAAGGCTGTAGCCCAGATGGAGGGCCAAAGAAAAGGGGACATCCGTTCCCACAAGGACGTGGCCCTCTTCCTCAAGGGCCTCCCTCCAACGGTGACCCACATCTCCTTCAGCGACATCAAGACCACGATCCAGATGCTCTACGAAACCGCTTCGGGGGCCTTGAACATGGTGAGCCTCCCGGACGACATCCCCGTGGACCTGGCCCTCCTGCCCGGGTCGGACACAGTGGCCAAGCACTTCTTCCCCATCACTTCCTACGCATCGGAAACCAAGGAAGGAATCCACGCCCGGAGCGTGAGCCCCTTCGGGCCGGAAGTGCTCCTGGGGGCCGCGGCGGTAGGAATCGGATCGTCGATCCTGATCTCCAAGAACCAGGCCCGAATGGGAAGGGTCCGGATCGGCCCGGTCACCCAGAAGAAGAAACCGGCCCGGAAGCCCAAGAAAGTCCTCCTCCCGGGAGCCCAGGGGAAGATCGTCCCGGCGAAGACTCCTTCGGCGGCCACCCCCGCCCAGAAACGGCGGGTCCAGGAGGATTTCGACCTGCTCTCCTCGGGGATTGTGATCTACAAGGTGGAGACGGGCTTCTACCCTGAGAGCCTGGACATCCTTCTCAAGCCCACCAAGGACTATCCCCACGGATTCCTTACGGACCGGACCGCCCTTCCCAAGGATCCCTGGGGCAGGCCCTACAAGTACAAGCGCACCGCCACGGGCTACCGGCTCTGGTCGGTAGGCCCCAACGGCAAAGACGAAGGAGGAAAGGGAGACGACATCCTCCGGGCTCGCTGATCCGGCCTCTTGCCGCTTCGCGAAACAAGGCTCCCCCCGGGCCGGGCCCGGGGGGTCCCTTTTTTCCAGGAGATCCAACCCATGAAGAATCCTTGGCGGGCCGCCCTGGGGGCGGCCCTTCCCCTCCTGGCGGGGCTCCTCCCCGCCGCTCCCCCGGCGCGGGCCTTCCAGCCCGGATCCTGGGGAAGGTCCCGGCTGGTCTACGCAGGCGAAGTCCCCATCCTCCACCTCCACGGAAGCCCCGCCCGGATGGGGGAGGCCGCCGGGCGGCTCACCAGGGGGGTCTTGAGAAAACTCGCGCCCCACTTCGCCCGGCGCTTCATGGACACCTTTTTCACCCTGATTCCGGCTGACCGAAAGAAGGCCAAGAAAAAGAGGCTCCTCGACCTGGTCCGCCGCTCCAGGGCCGGGATTCCGGAATACCGGATGAAAGAGATCGAGGCCCTGGCCCGGGCCGCCGGGGTGCCGGAAGAGCAGATCCTCCTGGCCAACCTCCTTCCCGAGGTGGCCCCCCGGGTGCACTGCTCCACCCTCTTCCTGGCCGGTTCCAGGATGACCGACAAAGCCCCCGCCCTGGGCCGGAACCTGGACTACCCCTCCATCGCGGACATCCACCTCTACGGCCTGGTTGTGATCTACCACGAAAAGGGACGGATTCCCCTGGCATCCCTCACCTTTCCCGGCCTGGTGGGGGTGCTCTCGGGGATGAACGAAAAGGGGCTCTGCGGCGCCACCATGGACGTGTACCGGGACTCCCGGAAGGCCAACCCGGGCGCGATCCCCAGGTTCCTCTTCTACAGGGAACTCCTCTCCAGGAATTCCACGGTAGACCAGGTTCTCCAGGCCGCCCGGGGGACAATATGCCTTTCGGGGGGGAACTTCACGACCGCCGACGCCCGGGGCGGGGCGGCGGTCCTGGAGAGCAACGGGAAGAAATGGGCCTTCCGGAGGCCCAAGGAGGGCGCCCTTTTCGCCACCAACTTCTTCCGCTCCCCTTCCCTGGGAGGCCCCCATCCCTGCCGGCGCTACTCCCTCCTGGAAAGACAGGTCAAAAAAAGGCCGGTCTTCTCCCCCCGGATCCTGAGGGGCGTGCTTCGGATGGCGGCTCTCGGCCCCATCAATGTCCAGTGCATGGTCTTCCGGCCCGCCTCCCGGGAGATCGACTTCGCCTTCGGCCGCGTGCCGGCGGCAGCCTCTCCATTCCATCACCTGGGAAGGATGGAACTCTTCGGGAGGGTACAATCAACCCCTGCTTCCAGGCCTTCCCGGAGAAGCAAGTGAGGCGCCCCATGAGCACAGAAAGAGAACAACCCCGAAAGAAAGTCACCCCGGCCCTCCTGAGAAAGATGAAAGAGAAAGGCCGCAAGGTGGTGATGCTCACGGCCTACGACTGGCTCCTGGCGGGGCTCCTGGAAGAGGCTGGGGTGGACATCCTGCTCGTGGGGGACTCGGCGGGGATGGTGGTCCACGGCTTTCCCGACACCCTGCCTGTGACCATGGACCTCATGCTGGCCCACACCGCCGCCGTGGCCCGGGCCGCCCGGTCGGCCATGGTGGTGGCGGACATGCCCTTCCTCTCCTACCAGGTCAATCCCGACGAAGCCCTGCGCAACGCCGGCCGGTTTCTCCAAGAGGCCGGCGCCGACGGGGTCAAGCTCGAAGGGGGAAAGAGGGTGGCCGGCCTGGTGGAGCGGCTCGTAGAGGCAGGGATCCCCGTGATGGGCCATCTCGGGCTCACGCCGCAGTCGGTGAAGACCACGGGCTACTCCCTCCAGGGCGGCACCGAAGATGAGGCGGGACGGCTCCTGGAGGAGGCCCGCGTCCTGGAAGAGGCGGGGATCTTCAGCCTGGTCCTGGAAAAGGTTCCCGCCTCCCTGGCGGAAAAGGCGGCCTCGGAGTTGAAGGTCCCGGTGATCGGCATCGGCGCCGGACCCTCCTGCGACGGCCAGGTCCTGGTCACCCAGGACATGCTGGGGCTCTTCCCGACGTTTAAGCCCAAGTTCGTGCGCCGTTACGCCGAGCTGGGAAACCAGATCCTGGATGCGGTGAAGCGTTTCGCCCGGGACGTCCGCTCCGGGGATTTTCCCGGGCCGAAGGAAAGCTTTTGAAAGGCCATGGCAAAAGAGATCCAGAAGAGCTACGAGGAGATCCGGGACCAGGTCCTGGGCGTCCTCCAGGGAAAGGACCCTTTGAAAAAAGGCCTGCTGGTGGGGGGGCTTGTGCTGACCGCCCTCTCCCTGGTGATGCTCCTGGTGCGGGCCGTCCCCTGGGTCGTTCTTTTCCTCCTGGGCGTATTCTTTCTCTCCCTGGCCTTGCGAAAACCTTCGGAATCCTGATCGTCCTCTGCGCCGCCTCCCTTCTCCCCGCCCAGGGAATCCTCCTGGAGAAAGGCCGAATCACCCTCCGGGCTCCCGCCGGCCTGGAAGGGCCGGCCCGGGCGGCCCTCCAGATCGCCAGGGAGAGCATCCCCAGGATCGCCGATCGACTCCAACTTCCGCCTCCAAAGAAAGTTACGATCATCCTGGCCCGCCGGGACTCCCAGGTCCCGGCCGGGCTGGCCCGCCTCATGCCCCGGTGGGCCGCCGGCGTGGCCTTCCCCTTCCGGAGAATCCTGGTGATCCGCCTGGACCGGCTCTCCTTCGTTCCGGGAGGATCCCTCCGGGTCGTCCTTCGCCACGAGCTGGTCCACCTGGTCATGGGGGCCCTGGGTCCGGAGGTCTTCCGGAAACTTCCCTGGTGGTTCCACGAGGGGACGGCCCAGGTCCTTTCGGGACTTCCCTTCTTCAGCCAGAGAGAGGACCTGGGCGCCTTGGTCCAGCTCGACCTCCTTCCCTTTTTGAAGGACTTGGGAGCCGAGGAAAATTCCAGCCGCAGGGCCACGGACCTGGCCTACCAGGCGGCCTTCTCCTTCGCCTCCTTCCTGGAGGATCGCCTGGGAGACGACGTCTTCGCCAGGATCATAAAGGCCCAGAAAAAAGAGCCCGACTTCAACCGGGCCTTCCTTCAGGCCACCGGTTTTTCCTACATCACCCTGGAAACCCAGTGGCGGGCTCTTCTCCTCTCCCAGCCCTGGGCTACCATTCAGGAGATCGCCGGTGAATTCTTTCTTCTTCTTCTCGTCTTGTCCCTTCCCCTGGTAGGCCTCGCCTTGACGCGGCGCTTCAAGAGGGAAGAGGAAATCGAGAAGGCCTGGGAGGAAGAGGAAGAAGAAATGGGAGAATTCCAGGGGTTCCTGGACCAGGAGGACCTGGAGGACCAAGACCGGGAGCCAGAGCCCGGCCAAGAGGAATGGTGAACAGCGAGACCGCCGCAGAGACTGCAGTCCAGGAGGAGAATCTCCCCATCCTCGAAGAGGGGCCGCCTCTCAGGAAGGCCCCCTTCAAGGTCCGGCTCGCGGCTCGCGTCGCCGTGGGAGGGCTCTCTCTTTTAGGGAGGACCTGGAGGCTCGAGTGGATCCGGGGGGAGCTGGTGGAGGAGTGGTCCCGGAAAGGATGCATCTTCGCCTTCTGGCACGGCCAGGCCATGATCCCCGCCTGGGCCTACAGGAACAAAGGCGTGGCCGTCATGGTGAGCCTCCACCGGGACGGGGAGATCATGAACCGCGCCCTGGCCCGGCTGGGGTTCAAGCGGATCCGGGGCTCCACGAGCAAAGGGGGGAACTCGGCCCTTTCTGCCATGGCGGCCCTCCTTCGAAAAGGCGGGCTCGCCGCCATCACCCCCGACGGGCCCAGGGGCCCGCGCTTCAAGGTCCACCCGGGGGTCTTCCTCCTGGCCGCCCGCACGGGCTCTCCCATCCTTCCCTGCGGGATCGCCGCCAAGTCCATGTGGACCCTGAACAGTTGGGACGCCTTCATGATCCCCCGGCCCTTCACCAGGGTCCGGATCGCGGCGGGCGATCCCATCCGGGTCCCGGGGGACCTGAACCGGGAGGAACTCCACGGACTGGAAGCAAAGCTCCGGGAAACCTTGATGAAACTCAACGACCAGGCCGCCCGCTTCGGGTAATCTGGGCGCCCCATGGAAAGAAAGGCTCGCCGCAAGATCTCCGCCTCCGCCCTGGCCCTGGGGGCCTTGCTCCTGGCCCCTTCGTGCATGACCTTCCGCCACAAGGTCCACAACGGGCCCCTGGGAACGGTCCAGGTCCAGAAGGAGCAGTATTTCTTCCTCTTCGGGCTGGTTCCCCTGGGCCGGGTGGACACCGCCGCCATGGCCGCTCCCCACAAGAGCTACTCCATCGAAACGGAATTCACCTTCACGGACCTCCTGGTGAGCGCCTTCCTCTCGCCGCTCACCATCGTCCGCCAGACCGTAACGGTGAAGAAATGAAGGGGCCCGGCGGCGGGGGGAAGTCCATCACCCTCAAGCTCCCCACCGGCAAGGCCCGCCAGGTGGAGGAGATCCTCCAGGCCGAGGGAGTGCCCCTGGAGCCATGCGACTACGCCTACTTCCGGGGAAGGGCCCAGGGGTGCGTCCTCACCTTCTACAAGTCGGGCAAGCTCCTCCTCCAAGGCCCCCTGGCCGAGGCCTGGGCCCTCCGGGTGGCCGGGGGGCTTCCCGAGGAGAAGGAGGACCGCCGGGAATTTCCCGGGGGGCGGCGCCCCACCATCGGGTCCGACGAATCCGGAAAAGGGGATTACTTCGGCCCCCTGGTGGTGGCCGCCGTCTACGCTCCTCCGGATCAGTGGGATCTTCTCCAGAGGGCGGGCGTCCAGGACTCCAAGGCCGTCTCCGACAGGAAATCCCTCACCCTGGCGGGATGGATCGAGAGGGAGTTTCCCACGGCCCAGAGAACCTTGATGCCCGAGGAATACAACCCGGCATGGGAAGCGGCGGACCGCAACCTGAACAAGCTCATGGCCCGCCTCCACGGCGAGGTCCTCAAGGAACTCCTTCCCCGCCTGGGAGACCCGCCGCGGGGGCTGGTCCTGGTGGACAAGTTCGGGCCCAAGGCCAGGGTGGAGAACGAGATGGGGGACCTGCCCGAAGGGGTCGAACTCCTCCAGGTCCCCCGGGCCGAGGTCCACCCCGTGGTGGCCGCCGCCTCCATCGTGGCCCGGGCCCGCTTCCTGGAAGGCCTGGAGGAGTGTTCCCGGGAGGCGGCGACAAAGCTTCCCAAGGGAAGCGGACCGGCCGCCAAGAACACCGCCGCCCGGGTCGTGGAGATCGGAGGAAGGAAACTCCTGGCCAAGGTGGCCAAGCTCCATTTCAAGATCACCCCCGGCCTGTTCTGAGCCTCCCGCTCCTTGCCACCCCACTCCCGCCCCTCTACCCTGG
>JALUZX010000275.1 GCA_027011425.1 Planctomycetota bacterium | reverse complement strand
GAAGGGAATCCTCTTTCATCATTCCCAGCACCGGAAAACGGGCCGTTCCGTCCTGGGCGAACGCCCGAGGTGCACTCTTTGCCACGGGGAGGCCCTGGCCCGGGGCCATGGAACGGCGGTGCGCCGGGAGGCTTGCCTGGTCTGCCACCTGGCCGGAGAAGGGCTTCAGGGGGATCGATGCGGGGACCAGGCCTGCCTGGTCTGCCACGGCATGCCTCCCACGGTGGAACTTGCCCCGAAAGCCCGGCTGGACCATGCCGAGGCCCGGGCCAGGGGGTATTCCTGCAGGGATTGCCATCCCTCCCTCCTTCCCCAGGGTCCGCCCGTCCGGAGGAAGGCTTGCCTGGCCTGCCATTCCAAGGCGGAAAGGGAGGCGGAGTGGCCCCCGGCCTGGAATGCCCGGGAACTGCACAGGATCCACGTGCTGGACTCTTCTTTTGCCTGCCGGCGCTGCCACGCCCGGGAGGCCCACATCCTTCCTTCGCCCTGGCTGGAAGGGATGGGGGGGAAGGCCCGGTCTTGTCCCCACGCCTGGGGAAGAAAGAAAAACGGCGGGCCCAGGGCCTTCGTTCGGGTGGATTGCCGGTTCTGCCACCTCCAGGCCCAGGGCGGAGGCCTGCGGCGGGAGACCTGCGACCTCTGCCACGAAAGGAAGGGGAAATAGGGAGCCTCTATAGGCTATTTCCCTTTGCCAGCGTCCTTGCCCTTCGAGGGAGAGGAGGAAGGGGTCCCCTTTTCTCCGGAAGAAGCCGCGCCCTTTTCCTCGCCCGAGAGGGTCTTCACCACGGGATGGAGGAAGGAAAAGGAGAGCTTCTTTTCGCAAAAGCGCAGGACCTGGACGGCCGTGGTCTTGGTCCGGGACTTTTCCGCCGCCTGGATGATGCCCGTCTCCCTGGGGAGAAAGGCGTAGAAGACCGTGAGCACCAGGACCACCACGGCCGCGCCGGTGAGGATGCCCATGGCGCCCCCTCCCAGGCGGTCGTAGGCCGTGAGCTTCAGCTTCTTGATGAGGCCCGAGAGGAACCAGGCTATGACGGAAAGGACGATGAAGGCGCCCAGGAAGATGGCGAAGTAAGCCGCGTAGAGGGCGAAGGGTTGGGACTTGGGCCAGGTCTTCACCAGGAAGTCCGCCAGGTCCTGGGCCCAGATGCCGGCCACGAGGAACCCGAGGACCAGGGTGAGAAGCCTGCTGAGCTGCCAGACCAGACCCCGGAACAGGCCCAGCACGAAGAACACCAGCAGGATCACCAAGGTGGAGAAATCGATCCACCCCAGCTGGTGGAGCACCTCTTTGAAGGAAAAGTCCATGGGGGTCACCTCGCACCCTGAGGACCCTCCTTCTTCCTGGAGTATCATACCCTCCCCCTGGAAGTGAGGGGATGGAAGAGCCCGGAAGGGAAGGAATCCCGGGGAGGAAGGGAGCTGGAGGACCGGAATGGAACGGTTTTATCGAGTCCTGGAAGAGGCCCTGCCCGCCTTGGGGCGTTTCGCCCGTTCCCTTGAAGGGGCGTCCCGGGCCTGGGAAGAAGGCCGGAAGGAGTTCTTCGGGTTTCCCAGGAAGGAGGAGGGGGACGCCCCAAGGGAGGGGCGTTTCCTGGAGTGGTTCTGCCTGGAGAAGGGCCGGGAGAGGGAGCCTTCCATCCTCTCCCGTTTCCTCCGGGCCGGGATGCCCGGCCTCCCCGGGGGGCGGCCCCAGTGGCTGGAAGAGGCCCTGGGGGAGAGCCTCTTCGGGTTCTTCCGGGTCCAGGATAGGGGGGAGGAAAGGACCCTGGTCCTCCGGTTTCCCTCGGGCCGGACCTTCCGCCTCTATTGGCCCCTCCGGTCCCGGCAGGTTCCCGAGCGGGGGGACACCCTTCTGGGGCGGGTCTATCCCTTCCGCGCCACGGGGGAGAAGGACCTCTACCTGCCTTCGCCCTGGATGATCCTCTACAAAGGGGGTGACTTGATCGAGGCCCTGGAGAGGGACGTGGAGCGGGCCCGGGCCATGGGCATGAGAGACCACCTGGGCCAGAAGGAACTGGAGGCCATCCTGGAAGGCCGGTTTTTCCAAAGGTCCCGGGAAGAAGGGGGCCCGGGGCCTCTCGGCCCGGAGCTTCCCCTGGCGGACCTGGTGGACCGGATTCAACTCCTTTTCGACAAGTTCGGTTTCGCCGGGGTCACGGCGGCCGATGTGGCCCGGGAGGCCCGGGAGGCCTCCTCTTTTTCCGAGGCCTTCGGGGAGTTCCTGGACCAGCTTGCCTTCGAGACCGACGTGGACTTAGAAGAGATCCGCCGCCTCTTTCTCCAGCTCTGGGCCCGCCTCAAGGAACCTGAAAAAGGAGGGGAGGAGAGGACAGGGGAGGGGAAACCTTCTCCGGGGAAGGACACCGTGGCGGCCCGGCCCTGGACGGACCCGGAGGCGCCCTGTCCTTGCGGGAGCGGGCTTCCCTACGAGGCCTGCCACATGGGGCGGGACCTGGTGGCGCGCCTGGAGGAGGCGGAGGGCAAGGAGGAGAAACTTGGTCCCATCGTGGAGAGCCTGGGACGCGCCCTGGGAGGCCTGGGGGACGACCGGGGAGAAGACCCTTTCACGGCCCGGGAAGAGGGCTTGACCGAGGCCCGGGCCCTGGTCCAGGAATTCCTCTGGGAGAAGGGCTTCGATCCCAAGGGAAAGGAAAAGAGAGCCTTGGATGCTTTCCTGGCCCACCTGGAGGAGAGGGCTCGCCTTCTCCCACCTCTCAGGGCGGAGGACCTGGTGGGGGACCCGGCAAGGGAGTGGGTCCTTTCCCGGTTTCTCGCCTTGGGGACCGATCCGGAGGAACAGGTCCGTTTTCTTTCCGGGCCGGCCAGGGTGCTGGTCTCTTTGGGGGCCTGGCTCCATGACGCCCACGGCCTGGAGGAGGCGGGGAAGAGAAAGGAAGACCTGGAGAAGGTCTACCTTCCCGCCTTTTCCCGGGCCCTGGAAGCGAGGAAGCGCCTGGAAGAGGAATCCGCCGGGCAGGAGGGGGAGGGCTTGGAAAAGGCCCTTCTCCACGTGGCGCGGGAGAAAGAG
>JALUZX010000274.1 GCA_027011425.1 Planctomycetota bacterium | reverse complement strand
CGATGGAGAGGCCCCGATTCTAGCCCGGATTCCTGGGGAAAGTCCTGCTGGAAGCTCGGGGGGGTGGCGCTCCCCCTCCAACGCCACTTACAATATTGAAACAATCACCCGCCCCCGAACCAGGAAAAGGAGGTCACCCGATGAAATCCCGCTCTCCCCTTCTTCTCTTCTTCTTTTTCTTCTCCTTCCTTCCGCCGCCCGCGCGGGCCCAGCGAACCGTAATCCATCCGCCCGAATTGGCCAACCAGGAGGGAACCTCGCGAAGCACCTACCCCTTCGCTTTCCCGTTCACTCCCGTAAGCCAGAAATCCAACCGGTGGCTCCAAGTCCACGACAGGCTCCTGAAAAGCCCGGGCAAGATCCGGGCCATCTCTTTCCGGAGGGACGGCCTCTACCATTACCATGTCTTCCCGTCTTTTGCGGTCACCCTGGAACTCGCCCTCTCCACGGCCCGGACCACGAGCCGGACCCTTTCCCCCTATTTCGCATCCAACCACGGTCCGGACCGCACCACGGTGATTCCCAAGACGACCATTTATTTCAAGCCCACCTTGGGCAAGCCGGCCCTTCCCTACCCGAGATTCGACTATACCCTTCCTTTTTCCTCCAAGCCCTTCTCCCTGGCGGCCGGCAAAGGCCTCTGCTGGGAGGTCCGAGTCTACAACAACACCCTGGTCTACAAGCGCTGGGAGGACACGGTTCTTTTCGATGCGAGCCAGGGCCGGCCCAAAACCCTGTTCCGGCTCTTCGGCAAGGCATCCTTCGCCCCGGGGAGGACCTTGCCCATGTATCCGGATTTCAAGATCGATTGGAGCCTCCCCCCCGCCTCGGTCTGGTCCATGCGGGCCTTCCTCTACCGGGGCCCCGCCGGGGGAACGGCCTTCCTCCTCTTCTCCGGCGCCGGGGACCCGGCGGGAATCCCCCTCCCGGGAGGCGAAGGATACCTGCACCTGGATCCCGCCAGGCTCCTCCTCATCGCGGGCCCAGGGCCCGTCTCTTTCTGGGGCCAGGCCGGCTTCGGGCGGCCCCAGATTCCGCCCATCCCCGCCTATCCCTCCCTCTACGGGACCAAGGTCTACGCCCAGTTCCTGTGTCTCCCCCGCGGCGGAAAGGCCCTCTACTCCTCCCGGGCGGCGATCATCCAGTTTCCCCGCAAATGGTCCGACCCTTACGGGCCTTTCGTGGGGCACTGCTTCATCGAGGGCCTCAACTCCCCCAAGGCCCGGCTGGTCCGCCTCGGGGAGGGCCTGGTCACGAAGTTTTTGGTCCAATGAAACCTGAAGGAGAGTCCGCAATGACTACGAAAATCCCCCTTCTTTTCGCCGCCCTCCTTCCGGCGGCCGCCCTTTCGGCCCAGACTTACCTGGTCCACCCAGCGCCCTACGCCCGCGTGGAGGGCGAGTCCTCCCAGGAATGGCCCTTCGGCTCGGCCCGGACATGGACGAGCGTCACAGGCGTCCGCTACCAGCAGGCCCACGACGCCCTCTCCACCCGAACGGTTTCCATCAAGGGAATGGCCTTCCGCCGCGACGGAAAGGATTCCCTTCCCCTCCGCGGCTGGACCGTGGAGATGGACCTCACTCTTTCCACCTCGCCCAGGCCGGCCTACCAGATCCTTCCCGAGTTCGCCTCCAACATGGGCAAGGACGCCGTGATGGTGGTCTCCCGGAAAAAAATCCATTTTCCCGCTTTCGCCGCCGGCTGGGGCCTTCCCAAGCCCTTCCTGGCGGAGATCCCCTTCGACCAGGGGAAGAGCTTCCTCCTACGCGGGGACAAGACCCTCTGCTGGGAGGCCAAGGTCTGGTGGAGCGACCAGTGGAAGAACGGGGAATCGAACCTGCGGTTCGACGCCACGGCCAGGATGGAGAAGATCCAGGTCATTAGTTACGGACATGGGTGTTATGTTTCCGGGATGCACGAGCCGGCGACCATGGGCTTCTACATCGACCCCAAACGCCCCTGGGATCTCCAACTCGGGATTTCCGGGGGCGCCCCCGGGGGATTGGGTTTCCTCCTGGGGTCCCTGGGACAGGCAAACCCGCCTCTTCGGGCGGGAGGCCTTTTGTGCCGCTTCTACCTGGACCCGGCGGCCTTCTTCTCCCTCTCCCCCATCCTTCATTTCGACATGCAGGGCCGTTTCTCCAACCGCTTCTTCTACCTCCCCATCCCCAAGGACCCGGTCCTTCGGGGAAGCGCCTTCCACGCCCAGTGCGTGGTGAGCGACCCCCGGCCTCGCACCTTCCGGCTCACCAACGCCGTCCACGTTTTCATCCCCTACCAGTGGCCCGACGCACCCTGGCGGGGAATCGGTTTTTGCATGGCCAGGGGCTCCCGGCCCGATCTCCTGAAGACGGGGATCCCCGCGTCCTACAAGGGCCTGGTGGTCCGGTTCCGGATTTGACAAAGGGAAGGAGGAATAAAAAGACATGAAGACTTCCACGCTTTTCTTCGCAGTTCTCTTCGCGGCGGCGCCCTTCCTGGCCGGGCAGAGCGCCCTGGTCCATCCCAAGGCCCTGGCGGGCTTGGAAGGCAACTGGGCCCAGGCATCCCCCCTGGGATTGCCCTTGGACAAGGGCCGGGGACTTCATTACCTCCAGGTGGACGACCTCCGGCCCTCCAGGGTTATCCGGATCAAGGGAATGGCCTTTCGCCCCGACGGAACCATGAACCGCCCCTGGTCCTCCTTCCAGGTGGAGCTGGACCTCCGGCTCTCCACCGCGCGCCGGCGGGGTTCCCTGGTGAACGCCTGGTTCGAGGCCAACCAAACCAAGGACCTCACCACCGTCGTTTCCCGAAAGACCCTGAAATTCCCGGCCTCCCTGGGGTTCGCCTCCCTCCCGGCCCCCTTCCTCCTGCGCCTTCCCTTCGACGGAGGCAAGACCTTCCGCCTGGCGGCGGGAAAGGAGCTCTGCTGGGACCTCCGGATCTACGCCTCCACGGCGCCCGGCTACCCCAAGGTCCTGTTCCTCGACGGATTCGTCCGGGGCCGCAGCCTTTTCACCCGGAGCGTCAAAAAGGGAGGAACCAACCCC
>JALUZX010000273.1 GCA_027011425.1 Planctomycetota bacterium | reverse complement strand
CTCAGGGAGGCGCCTTCCCGCCCGCAAGGTGTTGGGAACTCCCCTGTGGCAGCACCCGGCGAAGAGCAGGGCCGGGCCTCCTTCCTCCCTGAGGAGGAGGAGGCTTTCGTGTTGGAAGGGGTCAGGATTCCGGCCTTCCGGATCCAGATGGAAGCCCTTCATGGCGTGGGTCCAGGGCCCCGGGATGGGCCCGAAGGCCCATGCCCCCGGAAGGACCTCCACCATCCCCTGAACCGGATGGAAGACGGCGCCTGATTTTTCCAGGTCTTCCCGGAAAAAACCCAGGCCCACGTCTCTCGGGGGGAGGCCCTTCTCCAGGACCCAGCTCCTCCGGAAGACCAGGGGGCTCGCGTAGACGTGGATGCCCTTTCTCCACCGCGCCAGGGCGGAAAGCCCTCCACCGTGGTCGTAATGACCGTGGCTCAAGAACACCGCGTCCACCGCCCCCGGGTCCAGGCCCAGGGACTTCATGTTCTCCAGGAGCGTATCCTTGCCGGCGCCCGTGTCGAGAAGGATCCTTCCCCCCGAAAACTCCACCAGGAGCGAGAGCCCGTGTTCCACCCGGAGGTCCGGATCCGGGGATCCATCCTCCACGACAACGGTGATCCGCATTTCTACCTCCCTCGCGCGACCTGGAGGCCCGGGAGTTCGCCGAATCTCTGCCTCTTATCCTATATCTTGAGGAATTCCTTTCCCCCGCGCCAGGCTTCTTCCACGGCCTGGGCGGGCCGGCTTCCGGGAGCGAACTCCACGATGGACCTTCCTTCCTGGAGGGCCTCCAGGAAGAGGGGGTCGAAGGCGACCTTCCCGGCGGGGAAGATCCCCGCCTCCCGGCAGAAGGCTAAAATCCGCTCCCCCACGCCGGGCTGGAGGTCGAACTTGTTGAGGACCAGGCAGGCCCGGACCTGGAAGCGCTCCAGAAGCTGGTGGATCCGCTCCAGGTCGTGGAGGGCCGAGACGGAGGGCTCGGCCACGAGGAAGGCCCCGTCCACGTCGGCGAGGGAAGAGATGACGGGACACCCGATGCCCGGCGAGCCGTCCACCAGCACCAGGTCCAGGCCCTTTCCGGCGGCGATCCCCTTGGCCTTCTCCCTCACCATGGTCACGAGTTTCCCGCTGTTCCCCTCCCCCGGAAGCAGGCGCGCGTGGACGATGGGCCCGTGGCGGGATTCGGCGACCACCAGGGTCCCCGAGCGTCGGTCCTCCATGGTGATCGCCCCCTCGGGGCAGACGATCCCGCAAAGGCCGCACCCCTCGCAGGCGATCTCCACCACCCGGGCCGGACCGGCGGGTTCTCCGCCGGGTGCGCGGGGGATGGCGACGGCGTGAAACCGGCAGGCCTCCTCGCACTTCCCGCACCGCGAGCAAAGCTCCGGGTCCACCCGGGCGACGCCCTCGCCGAAGAAGGGCTCCTCCTCCCCTTCCAAGCCCCCGGCCAGGATGGCCAGGTTGGAGGCGTCCACGTCGCAATCCGCCAGCACGCATTCACCCGCCAGGGCCGCGAAGGAGGCGAGAAAGGAGGTCTTCCCCGTTCCGCCCTTCCCGGAAAGCACCACGACCTGTTTCACCTTCCCCCCTCCCGGAGCGCCCGCTCCCAGAGATCCCCGAAGACCCGGCCCAGTTCGGGGATCTCCTCCAGGGCGATCCCTCCCGAGGAAACCACCCGGGCCACGTCCTTCCGGAAAGGAATCCTGGCCAGGATCGGCAGGCCTTCCCTTTCACAGAAGGCTTCCACCTCTCCCTTCCCAAGGTCGGACTTGTTCAGCACCACCCCCGCCCCAAGGCCCATCTCCCGGACCATGCGCACAGCCAGATCCAGGTCGTGAAGCCCGAAGGGCGTGGGCTCGGTGACGAGAAGCACGAAATCCACCCCCGTCACGGCCGCCACGACGGGACAGGAGGTCCCGGGGGGACAGTCGGCGATCACCGGAAGGCCCGGCTCCACCTCGGCCCGGACGGCCTCCACCAGGGGAGAGGAGCGGGCTTCCCCCACGTCCAGCTTGCCCTGGACGAAGCGGACCTTCCCGCGGCGGCCCTTGGAGATAGTTCCGAAAGCCCGGGGCTTTTCGGTGATGGCCCCTGTGGGACAAACCGCCAGGCAGACCCCGCAACTGTGGCAGAGTTCCGGAAAAAGCAAGGGCTTGTCCCCCAGGATGGCGATGGCGTGAAACCTGCAGGCATCCCGGCACGCCCCGCAAAGGGTGCACTTGTCCATGTCGAATTCCGGCACCGGCAGGGAGACCCGCCTCTCCCCCTCCCATTCGGGCCGGAGGAAGAGGTGGTCGTTGGGCTCCTCCACGTCGCAATCCTGGAGAAGGACGGGGGTGGATGCGGCCAGGGCCAGGTTGACCGAAACGAAGGTCTTGCCCGTGCCCCCTTTCCCGGAGGCCACGGCCAGGGTGAAGGCCATCAGAATCCCCGGCCTCCCCCTCCGCCTCCGCAGACGAAGTCCTCCGGAAGGGGCTCCAGTTCACCCCGGGCGAAGGCAGCCACCGCGTCCTCCACGGTCCCCGGAGGGCCCAGGTAGACCTCCATTCCGGCCTGGCGGAATCCGACGAGGGGGCGGTAGCCGATCCCCTGGACGATCACCGCCTGGGCGCCCTCGGAGGCCACCATCTGGACGGGGGCCATGCATCCTCCCTGGACGTGGGGCGGGTTGGAGGCCACGTAGGCGTCCCGGATTTCTCCATCCCGGATCTCCACGATGGTGAAGCACTCGCACCGACCGAAATGAGGAGACGAAGGCGCCTCAAGCCCACCCGGTGAAAGGGAGGGAACGGCCACTTTCACCTTGTTTTCCGCGCCGCCCTCGCCGGTCCCCGGGTTTCCGGAATTGTGGTTCTCCATGGTTTCTTCTCTCCCCCCTTCTCCTAACCCCTGTGTCCTTCCACGTCGGCGCCCGTGGCCTCCCGGAGCTTTCCCTCCTTGAAGGCCTCCAGCGCCTCCGCCACCCTCCCCTCCGCCCCCGTGGCGACCTTGATTCCGGCGGCCCGGAGCCCCTGGAAGGCCTTGGGGCCCACGTTGCCCGTGATC
>JALUZX010000272.1 GCA_027011425.1 Planctomycetota bacterium | reverse complement strand
GTAGAGGCCCAGGCGGTGGTTCTCTCCGCCCCCGACCGATACAGCGTATTTTTCCAGCCTCCTCAGCCCCGGCGTGGTCTTGCGCGTCTCCAGAATGACCACCCCCGTGCCGGCCAGGCGATCCACGAACTCCCGGGTCATCGTGGCGATCCCGGAGAGCTTGGCCAGGAAATTGAGTGCCGAGCGTTCCGCCCCGAGAAGGCCCCAAGCCCGTCCCCGGAGCACCAGGAGGTCCGTTCCCTCCTCGAGGGAAGCCCCGTCCTGGAGGGCGTGGACCACCTGGACCTCCGGGTCCAAGGCCCGGAAGACCTCCAGGGCCACGGGCATTCCGGCGAGCACTCCCGAATTCCGGGCGAAGATCCGGGCCTGGGCCATTCGATCCTCCGGGACCACGGCCCGGGTAGTGATGTCCTCCTGTCCCTGCAGGTCCTCGTCCAAGGCTCTCTGGACGGCTTCACGGATGGACTCTTCCGGTAGTTGGGCTTCGCTGGGCATGGAGGAATTATCTTCCCTCCCCGCCCCCGGTGGGAAGGTTTTTCAAAAAGGGAGAAAAACGGCGGATCAGGCCGGGGCCCAGGCCCGCCACCCTCCGGGCCAGGTCTTCCAGGCTCTGAAAGGGCCCGCCCCGCTCCCGTTCCGCCACGATCCGGGCCGAACGGGCCGGCCCCAGGCCTGGAAGGAGGGAGAGCTGAAAGGCCGTGGCCCGGTTCAGGTCCAGGTAGAGGGGCGGGGACTCTAGGGAGGCGAAGGCGGGCGCCCTTCCCCCGCCCATGAAGAGACTCCCCAAGGGAAGGCCCAGGAGCACCAGGAACAGGAAGGGCCTCTTCCGCTTCAACCTCAGCCCCTGAGCGCCCGGGCCAGGCGGTCTCCATACCCCTCAGGACGCAACCCAGGCTCTCCTTCGCCTCCGGGCCTGAGATCCAGGATCTTGTCCTTGATCCCCCGCAGGGCACAGGCCGCCCCGCTTCGGGGGGCTCCCACCACGAAGGGGACCCTGGCCCCGACGGAACGGGGGACTTCGTCGTCGTCGGGCAGCCCGCCGAGAAAGTTCAATTCTTTCCCCAGAAAACGAGAGCAGACCGCTTGGATCCTCTCGAAGACCTCCCGCTCCTGGCCCCGGTAACGGATCCGGTTGACCACCACGTGCACCCGCATTCCCGGATCCCTCATGTGCAGCACCTTGATCAAGGCGTAGGCGTCGGTCATGGCCGTAAAATCCGGGTTGGTCACCACCAGCAGGTCGTCGGCGGCCTGGAGGAAGAGAATGGTCTGCACCGAGATCCCGGCGGCGCAATCCAAGATCAGGAAGTCCATGCCTTCCTCCCAGGCACGAAAGTCCCGGGCCAGTCTCAAGAATTCGTGGGCCGAAAGGCTCGCCAGGTCACTGATCCCCGAGCCGCCCGGCACGATCCAGGGGCCGAAGGGGGAAGGCAGGGCCGCTTCCTTGAGAGAGATCTTCCCCCCCAGGACCTGCGCGATGGAACGTTGGGCCTGCACCCCCAGAAGGAGATGGGCGTTGGCCACGCCCAGGTCGGCATCGAAGAAAGCCACCTTGAACCCGTCCATGCAGAGCTGGGTAGCCAGGTTCGATGCCAGGACCGTCTTTCCCGTTCCCCCCTTTCCGCTGGCCACGGCCAAGGTCCAGGGGAGCTTGGCGGGAGCCGTCTTCGGGCCCGACAGGGCGAAGCGCCCCAAAAGGCCCGGCCTCTTGCCGCGAGGGCCCAGAAAACCAAGCTTCATGGCCCGGTCCTCCTTTCCAGCGTCCCTGGCCGGAGCCAGGCCCCCACCTTCCCTCGCTCCCACGGCCGCCTCCCCATTCAAAAGAGGCGGATTGCGCTCAATTCATTCCCTCCCCGGGAGGACCTTCCCCCTGGAGAAAGGCCGAAAGTTCCTCCTCGGTGAGCCTGGGAGAAGGCATGTTCCGCTCGAACCCGGAGAAGGCGCCCTCCTCCTCCCCTGAAAAAGGAACCCCGGCGCCGGGGACGGCTGCGCTCCCCATCTTCTTCTCCCGGATGGCCAGGTAGCGGCGGATCACCAGGTCCACCGCCCGGTCGGCTTCCTCCTCTCCGTCCACCTGCACCACCAAAGGCGGCTTGTCCGAATCCAGGGAGCCGTTGGTCCGGGGCACGATGACCTTGAAATTCCGGGACCCCGATTCCAGCGTGGCGAGAGAGATCCCTTGGGCGGAAATCTCCCGGTAGAACTTGTCCGCCAGGACATCCAGGCCTTCGTCCAGCTTGAGAATCCTCTCCAGGACCCGGTTCCAGAGCCCGCGGGAACGGGGATCCTCCAGGGTCTCGGGAGCCTCCTCCGGGGGAAGGAGACTCTTGAGAACCGCCTCTCCTCCCACGGGCACAGCCGCCCACATCAACTCTCCCCGAACCCGGATGGAGCGCAGCTCCAGCAAGTCCACCTCCAGGGCCGTCATGGCCTGAAAGCGGTCCAGAGTCTTCCGGGAGAGTTCCTCGGCAACGACGAGCGAACGGGGGGGCAGATCCCAGTCCACCCCCTTGGCCGGAAAGAGCCTGCGGAGAACCGGCGCATGCCGGCGAAACGCCCCGTCTCCGTCCAGGACGCGGAGCGGAACATCCTGTTCCTCCATGGGACTGCCCACCAGGTAGACCAGGACGGGTCTTTTTCCCGGGTCCACGCAGAGGAGATCCAACCGAACCGAACCGATCTCGATCTCCGATTCCACCAGGTCCAGGCCTCTTTCCAGAAGACCCGGATCCTTGACCACCAGCTCCGCAAGGGTGGTCCTCTTGCTCACGGGTATGGGTCCCATGGACATGGTTCGATCCCTCCCAATCGCCCATGACCTCGGCGGTGGTCGAAACGAAGGGGATCCCCCGGATAACCCGCGGGCGGCCGCCAAAGCAATCCGCCAGGAAAAGCCGGGGCCCACCCCCTGCTCCTCCTTCCCTTACGGGCCTTTCCAGAGATCCACTCCGCCTGCAACCCCCGGCGGGGTCCAAGCTTCCAAATCGGCCCAAGTCCTGTGTTCCCCGCGCCGGTCTCCCGGCACGGTCCACATG
>JALUZX010000271.1 GCA_027011425.1 Planctomycetota bacterium | reverse complement strand
CCGTCATACCGGCCAGGGCGAAACGCAGTTCCCTGGAGTGGACGCCGGGCGAAGACAGAAGCGACCGGATCTTGGCGGCCGTTCTCCTGTCCCCCAGAACCTGGAGTCCCCGGGCGGCGGCCCAACGAACGCGCTGGGACGGGTCCTCGGCGCAAAGAGTGAGCATCTGGGGCAGAACCTCCCGGCACTTCCAAAGAAGAAGCAATTCCAAGGCTTTCTCCCGAACCTGGTAGGAAGGGTCGGCCAAAAGGCGGGCCACGGCCCGGCGGAGAGGGAAATTCCGTGCGCCCGAAGGGGAGGCCAGGGCGTCCAGGGCGGCGAGCCGGAGAGTGAGGGCGCTCGCCCCGGCGGCCAGGGAAAGAAGGGGGCCCACTGCGTCGGGCCGCTTGCGCAACATCCGGGCCGCCTCGGCCCGGACACGCCGGTCCGGATCCGAGAGCCTGTCCACGAGCCAGCGGGTGGCCGCCCGGTCCGGGTAGAGGGCCACGAGCCGGACCCAGACGCAACGGGTCTCAGGGCGGGCCTTGCTCCGGCGTGCCAGGAGGCGAAGAAGGCCACCCAGGCTCCAGGTGTCCCGGAAGGTCGCCACGGCCCCCACAAGGGCGGTCCCGGGAAAAAGCCCGCCTCTCTCCAGGAGGACGGCCAGGGTCTTCCCCACTCGGACCCGCGCCCTCGGGTCCCGCAGGGACTTCCCCATCTTCGCCAGGATCCGGAGGTCCCTCTCGGTCTCCGGGCCTCCACCCCGGATCTCCGCAAGAAGATGGTCCAGGTCGGCGGACAAGGGGGAAGGGGCGCCGCCCGCCGCCGGGGGAGCCGCCCGGTCCGCGCCTCCACCCCAGCCGGCGGAACGGCTCAAGGACAGGTAGACACGCATAGGCGAAAACCCCGCCCCCGGAGGAGGTTTGGGGAAACGGTCCAGGTATTTTTTCATGGCCGCCAGGGTCCCCGGCCCCGGCGCCGCGGCGGCGGCCCTGAAAGCCTCCAGGCAGAGCCTGGGGTCCCGATCCCTCTCCAGGATCCCGAGAAGCACCTTGGGGTAGGGGCCGGCGTAGCCCCGGACGTGGAGTTTCGCCAGGGCCCAGGCCGAGAGGAGCCGCGCCCAGGGAGGATAGAGACAGGGCCGGGCCGCCTGGACCAGGACCCAGGAATCCTTCCCGCAACGACGCCCCGCCAGGGACCGGCCGCTTCGCTCCAGGGCCATCATGGCCGCCGCGTAGACCCTGGGCGGAATCTTCCTGGGGCCGAACTCGCCGTGGCGTTTGGACCGGGGGCGGTTCATCTCCCGGAAGGTCGCGTTGTCTGTGAGGATCCAAAGGGCCGCCTGCCGTCCTTCCCAGGGAAGATTCAACTTTTCCAGGACCGGAAAGAGGCTTCCCACCCCGGGCAATTGCTTCCTGGGGCGGTAGAAGAGGACGTGCCAGGGCATGGGGATGCGGGCCCACAGGTCCGCGCAGGCCGCAGAGATGTCCCGGGAGACCAGGCGCTTGGGCTCCAGGGAGATCCATTCCTCCTTTAAAGTCACCATCTCCTGGATCCTGTTGACCTGCCTTCCGGCGTTGATCACCAGGTTGGGCCCGAAGAGGCTCCCCCGGGAGACCCGGATCAGGAGCTTCTGCCGCGCCAGGGACTGGAGGTTGATCCGGATCTTGTCCGGCCCGAACCCCTGGGTGCCGATCTTCACGATCCCCTCTTCCAGGGCCCTCCTCAAAGTGACCTTCCTCTCTCCCACCTGGACCCGGGCCGGGAAGGAGGGGAGGAAGAAAAAGAGGAGGAAAAGGAGGGTCCACCTCCGCTCCCGCGCCTTGTGTCTTCCCCGTGAAGGATCCATACCGGAAGGTTCGGCTCTTCTCCCGGCGGGGATGAAACCCTGTATCCTGGTTCTCCCCGGCCGGTGCCTGTCCTCCGGGCGGGACGGGTAAACTGGGTTTTTCTCTTGAAGCCCCTGAAACCTGGAGGCGGATCATGTTGAAAGGAATCTCCCCCCTGCTCGGCCCGGAGCTGTTGGCCTTGCTGTGCCGGATGGGACACGGCGACGAACTGGTCCTGGCGGACGCCCATTTCCCCGGCGAAAGCCTGAACCCCAGGGTTCTGCGTTGCGACGGGATCCCCATCCCTCCCTTGCTGGACGCCATCCTCCCGCTCTTCGAACTGGACTCCTACGTGGAGAGCCCCCTGGTGATGATGGCCGCCGAACCGGGCGACGCCCTGGACCCCGCCGTGGAGGAGTCCTACCGGAAAGCGGTGGACAGGCACGCCCCCGGGACGCCCCCCATCGCGAGGATCGGGAGGTTCGATTTCTACGAGAGGGCCCGCAAAGCCTTCGCGGTGGTCATGACGGGGGAGACAGCCAAGTACGGCAACATCGTCCTGAAGAAAGGCGTCACCCCCTTGAAGTAGTCCGCGGCCGGGCCGGGAGGTCGCCGTCCTCCCGGGACGGACCCCTCTCACCGGAAACAGGAACTACAGGTCCTCCAGGAGGTGGCCCAGCTTGCACTTCTTCGTCTTCAAGTATTTCCGGTTGTGCTGGTTGGGCGGGATTTCGACGGGGACCCTCTCCACGATGTCCAGGCCGTAGCCCTTCAAGGCCGTGTATTTCCGCGGATTGTTCGAAAGGAGCCGCATCTTGCGCACGCCCAGGTCGTGGAGGATCTGGGCGCCCGTTCCGTATTCCCTCTCGTCCGCCTGGAAACCGAGAGCGAGGTTGGCCTCAACCGTGTCCATGCCCTCCTCCTGGAGGGCGTAGGCCTTGAGCTTGTTCTCCAGGCCGATCCCACGGCCCTCCTGGCGCATGTAGAGAAGGATGCCCCGGGGGGCGGAGGCGATCATCTCCAGGGCCTTGTGAAGCTGGTTGCCGCAATCGCACCGGAGGCTTCCGAAGACGTCGCCCGTGAGACACTCCGAGTGGACCCGGACCAGGACGGGCTCCTCGATGGGCGGGAACCGCCCCTCCTTTCCCCGGGGACGCTCGATCCCCTTGCAAAGAGCCAGGTGGATCACACCGTCCACCAGCGACCGGTAGGCGTGGCACTGGAACTCCCCGAAACGCAGGGGCAGGTTCACCGAGACCACCCTCTGGATGAGGCGCTCCCGCCGGCGGCGGTATTCGATGAGCTGGGGCACGGTGCACATCTTGAGGCCGTGTTTCGCCGCGAAGGATTCCAGGTAGGGACGCCGGGCCGGCTCGCCCTTCTCGTCCAGGATCTCGCAGATCACCCCGGCGGGCTTGAGACCGGCCAGGCGGCAGAGGTCCACGATCCCCTCGGTCTGGCCCGCCCGCACCAGCACGCCCCCTTCCCGGGCCCGAAGAGGGGAGACGTGGCCGGGCCGGACCAGGTCCGAGGGCTTGGCGCCGTCGGCCACGGCGGTGAGGATGGTCCGTGCCCGGTCGCTGGCCGAGATGCCTGTGGTCACCCCCTCCTTGGCCTCGATGGTGACGGTGAAGTTCGTTCCGAACCTGGAGGTGTTGGTGGCCACCTGGAGGGGAAGCTCGAGGCGGTCGCAGATCTCCCCGTCCAGGGCCAGGCAGACCCACCCCCTCCCCTGGGTGATCATGAAGTTGATGGCCTCGGGGGTGACCTTTTCGGCCGCGATGGCCAGGTCCCCCTCGTTCTCCCTGCCGGGGTCGTCGGCAAGGATGATCATCTTGCCTGCCTTCAGGTCCTCCAGGACTTCGGGAATGGAGGCGAATTCCATGGTCTTCCACTCTTCTCTTTCTTCTCCCCTCGCCCGGGAGGGATCCAGGATACCCGTTTCCCCCAAGGAAACAGGTCCCGGAAAGGGGTCCTTTCCATTTTCAGAACATCCCCTGAAGGGATCTTCATCGGTTCGTGGGAAAAGCCCACGGCTCCGACCGCGCCCGGCCCCTCCCCGTCCGGACACCCCCGTGGGATGGGCCTTTCCCCACTGCCTAAACTTCCGACACCTCCCAGTCGAAAGAGGCCCCGGGAAATGGACACCGATCCAAGGAGCGGGGGAAGCTCATCATGAAGAGATCCATCCTGGAAATCGCCCTCCTGGGGGGAGTCATCGCGACCCTGGGCTACTTCCATGAAAAACTCAACCTCATGAACACGACCCACAGCCGGAAAGACCAAGAGATCTCGCGGCTGGAGTCGGATCTCGCCCAGGCCAGGTTTCTCCTTGGAGCCGACCGGAAGGAACGGGATGCCCGGATCGGCCGGCTCCAGGAACGCCTGGCCCAACTCACCAGGACTCTCCAGGAGATGGAAAAGAAACTCTCCACCCAGAACCACCACCTGGGGGAGGTACGGGAGGCCCTGAAGCAGGTGACTCTCCAGAAGGAAGAGGTGACCCGGGACCTCCGGGAACTCCGCAAGGAAGAGGGCAAATGGGGTTCGGTGGCAAAAAACGCGGCCCTTGTGGCGGACAAGCTCAAGGAGCAGGAAGAGGCCTTGAACCGCCTCAAGGTGAGCCTCCTGGAGGACAAGGAACACTTGAGGAAAGCCCTTCTCCTTCCCTCTGTCCAGCTCAACGGCCCCGACACGGTGGGTTCGGGGACCCTGGTCTACAGCGGCCGGGCTCGGAAAGGCCCGGGCTACGAGACCTACGTCTTCACCTCCTACCACGTGGTACGTGACATCTTCGCCGACATCCCGGAGGACAAGGAAAAGGTCGTGGAAGTGACCATCTACCTCCCCGGAGGAAAGAAGGACTTCAAGGCCGACCTGGTGGCCCAGGAGACCCGGATCGACCTGGCCATCCTCAAACTCAGGAGCAAGGTCCGGATTCCCTACACCGCCTCCCTGGCCACCCCGGAGGAACTGAAGAACCTGGACGTCTTCACAAAGATCGTGGCCGTGGGGTGCCCTCTCGGGAACGACCCCATTCCAACGGAGGGAGTGGTGACGGACCTTCAGAACAGGATCGGCGGGGCCAACTACTGGATGATCAACGCCCCCACCTACCTGGGGAACTCCGGCGGGGGAGTCTTCCTGGCCGACACCCGCCGCCTGGTGGGAGTCTTCAGCAAGATCTTCACCCACGGAAAATTCAACCCCGCCGTGGTCCCCCACATGGGGCTCTGCACCCCCCTGCCGGACATCCTGAAGTGGCTTGAGAAGACTCCCTACAGTTTCCTCGCCGGCAGGCCGAAGAATGACCTTGCCCGGGGCGACGCCTCCGGGCTCTGAGCCCAGCCAGAGCGAAAAGGCGGAACCTTCCCTTTCCAGAAGGCGAGGGAGGTCAAGGAAAAGCAGGGCCCGGGATCAAATCCCGGGCCCTTTTTTTATATGCGGTGGTAGAGTGGCCCGACCAGGATGATGGGATTGGGCAGGACGGAATGGATCGTTTCCGTGAAGGAGCCGAAGAGGACCTTCCGGACCTCCCCCGATCCGAAGGATCCCGCCACCAGGATCGAATCGCAGGGAACCTCGTAGAGGCTCACCTTGACGTCCTGGTCCTCCCGGAAGATCCAGCGCCATTCCACGCCCTCCAGCTCCTTCATCCCCCCCTTCTCTTCCAGGATCTTCTCGAAGTGCCTCCTGGGCCGCCCCTCGGACCAGGTGAACAGGTTGAGGGGGAATCCGGTCTTCTTGGAGATCTGGGCGGCCAGGTGCAGGGCCTTGATGGAATGATCCGATCCACCGAAAAAGGAGGTCACGCTCTTCCACTCCCGGGCAAGGTGGGCCGGGAGCAACACGGGAAAGGGCGCGTTCTTCACGATCTGGCGCACCCTGGGACCCACGTGCCCCAGGCCGATCCGCGCGTGGAGGTCGCTGAGCACCCTGGGGCAGGTCATGAACTGGAAATGCACGGGCACCTCGGGGAGGGTGGAGGCCGTGTATCCCTTGGGCTCCACGGGGTGGAAGGAAATCCCCTCTTTCTCCGCGATCTCCCTGGCGTGGTCCCGGGCCGTGTCCGGGTCCCTCAAGTAGGTGGCATCCAGGGGGACGGTCACGATCCGGTTCTGAAAATACATGAGGAACTGGTCGTGGACGGGAAAGTAGACGTGGAGGGAGACCTCCATGACCCGGCAGAAATAAGCCGACTGCATGAGGGTTTCCCGGCCGTAGGGAACGTTCCGGAAGATATGGAGAAGCGAGCTGGTGATCACCGTTCCCTCCTTGCAGGTTACTCCTGCACCATGAGTTCCCACCGGTAGTGGTCCAGGATCGTGGCCTTGGAAAGAAGCCCCAGGACCTTCCCGTCCATGACCACCGGCACTGTAGCCACGTCTTTTTCGTTCATCCGCTCCAGGATTTCCCCCAGCTCCTCCTCGGGGGAGGCCGTGGGATATTCCCGGTCCATGACTTCCTCTACGAGGAGCTGGTCGTAGAAGCCTGAAGAAAAGATGTAAGGCCGGACCTCGTCCAGGGCCAGGCTCCCCAGGTAGTTCCCCGTGTGGTTCTCCACCACGGGGAAGAGGTCCCGGCGGGACCGCTGGAGAACCTTGCGGAATTCTTTGAGGGTCATTTCGGGCGATACTTTGTGGAAGTCCCTCTCCAGGAGTTCCCAGATCTCCAGGTCCGCCAGGATCCGGGCGTCCGTCCTGGGCCGGAGGAGTTCCCCCCGCTCCAGGAGTTCCTGGTGATAGACTGAATGGGGCTCGAAGAACTGGCTCAAGGTGGCGCTCAAAACAGCCACCAGCACCACCGGCACGAGAAGATCGTATCCCCCTGTGATCTCCACGATGAGGAAGATCCCCGTCATGGGAGCCTGGAGGACGCTGCTCATCACCCCCGCCATCCCAAGAAGGCTGAAGAACCCACCTTCCGGCCACATCTCCCGGGGGAGAACCTGGGTGAGGACCCGGTGGAAGGAGAGCCCCGTGAGAGCGCCGACCCCAAGACAAGGGGCGAAAAGCCCTCCCGAGCCCCCCGTCCCCAGGGTCAGGCTCGTAGACACCACTTTGGCGACCAGGGCGAAGGCCACGAAGGCCAGGCCTTCCGGGAAGAGATTCCCGATGGCAAGGCGCGTGGGTTCGTATCCCTCTCCCAGGGCGAAGGGCATCCAGATCCCGATGATTCCCACCAGGATTCCACCGGCCAGGGCGATGGCCCAACCCGGAAGCCGGTGAAACCGGGAGGAACGTCGTTCCACCAGGCGAAGCGAACGGATGAGCACCACCGCCATGGCGGCGGTGAAAAGGGCGAGAAGCGCGCAGGCAAGAAGGTCCTTGGCCTCGAAATGCAGGACTCTGGACTGGAAGGGAATCTGGTCGCCGTGGAGGAGCCGGCTCACCTCCGTCCCCGCCACGGAGGCCGTGGCGATGGGGATCAGGTTCACCTGGGACCACTCTCCCAGGATGGTCTCCAGGGTGAAGGCGATTCCCGCCATGGGGGCGTTGAAGATGGCCGCGATGGCCGCCGAGGCGCCGCAGCCCACCAGGACGGAGCGTTGCCGCTCCTTGAGATGAAAGAAGCTGGCGATGTTGGACCCCAGGGCGCCGCCGGAGATCACCACCGGGGCCTCGGGGCCCGCCGACCCCCCCGAGGCGATGGTGAAAAGACAGGAGACGAGCCTGGTATAGCTGGATCGGAAACGGAGGAGCCCGCCCCTTCGGGTGATGCTGTAGATCACCTCGGGAACGCCGTGGCCCTTCCCCTCCTTTGCGATGTAGCGCAGGAACACGAAGGAGAGGGCCGCCCCCACCCCGGGAAGAAAAGGCCCATACCAGCAGGAACGGAAATCCCGGACCCAGTGGGCCACCATGTCCAGAGTCTCGTTGAGGGCGCAGGAGGCCACCCCTCCGAAGCACCCCACCACCAAGGCGATGAGGATCAACCGGAGGCGGTCGTCCAGGTTCAGGAAGAACCGGCGGAACAGCAGGGAATAGGTGCGGATTCCTCCCACGGCCCGCCTTTCCTAGGTTTTCTCCCCGCCGAAGGTCTCCAGGACCCGGAAGAACTCCTCTTCGCTCCCGCACTGGTCCAGGGACGCCCGGGCCGCCGGGCTCTGGAGGAAGAAGGCGAGCTGGGAGAGGAGCTTGAGGTGCTCCCTCGTGGAGGGGCTGAGCATGAGGAAGACCACCCGGACGGGCTTTCCGTCCATGGCGTGAAAATCCAGGGGTTCCGCCAGGAAGAAGGTGGAGACGATGGGTTTCTCCAGCTCCGCCATGGGCTTGCGGGGGTGAGGAACCGCCACTCCTTCCCCCAGGGCCGTGGAGGCCATGTGCTCCCGCTGGAGGAGACGGTCCAGGAGGTTCTCCCTGTCCACATCGGGGGGCAAGGGGACCAGCTCCACCGCCCGGGCCAGGAAATCCTCCACGCTGGAAGCCTTCACTCCGAAGAAGACCCCGCCCCGCCGGCAGGCCTCCAGGAGGTTCCCCTCTTCTTCCCGGGAAGGCCCTCCCTTTTCCCGCCTCGGCTCCAGGTGGATGTGCCGCTCCCGGGCCCATTGTTCCAGTTCCTTGTAGGGGATCCCGGTCTTCCCGTTCCGCTCCTTGAGGAGGATCTTCCCCTGGCGAACCCACCTAAAAAAGGTGTCCGTGGGAACTCCCAGGAGGTGGGCGGCTTCTTCGGGCGAAAGCATCCGGGACACGAGACAAGGCCTTTCTCTTCCGGTTCTTCTTGGAAAAAAGAAGGAGAGGTTTTCTCCTTTTCTTTCTCCCTGTCAAGTTCCCCCCGCCCCGGGTTGGGTCACTCTAACCCCGGGGACCGCCGAAACCCACCTTCTTCCCCTTGAGGGGAAGGGTATGATGGCGGGAAGAACACCAAATCCGGAGGTTCCCCATGAGGAACTGGGCAGCGCTTTCCCTTTCCGCCCTTCTTTCCTTCTTCGCCTTCTCCTCCCCCGTTCCAGGCCAAGCTCCCTGGTATCCTTCCAAGCCCTCCTGGGAATCCCAGGCTCTCAGGAAGTATGGCACGGGATTGGCCGTGGAGGACCTGAACCTGGACGGCTGGCCCGACATCATCGTGGCCAACGGCAACGACATGGGCCGCCAGAGGGTGGAGGTCTACTACAACCACCGGGGCTCCTTCGCCACCAAGCCCGACTGGGAGAGCGCCGACGTGGACTACCACGGCCACCTGGCCGTGGGTGACGTCAACGGCGACGGCTGGCCTGACCTGGCCGTCTCGGTCTTCCTCGGGCCCAGGCGGTTTTCCTCGCCGGGCCACGTCAAGCTCTACCTGAACGACGGCAAAGGAACCCTCTCCAGGCTTCCCGCCTGGAGGAGCCGGGACTCCTTCTTCACCTTCGGCCTGGCCTTGGGCGACGCCGACGGGGACGGCGACCTGGACCTGCTGGTCGCCGTGGGCGAGGGCTACAAGAACCCGCCCGACTACAACAGGCTCTACATCAACGACAAGGGGACCTTGCGGAAACTCCCTTCCTGGAAATCGGGCGTCAAGGACCACGCGATGGGTTGCTTTTTCGCGGATATCAACGGGGACGGGATGCTGGACCTGTGCTTCGCCGGATGGAAATACCCTTCCACGGTCTATTACAACCGCGGCGGGGGCGTCTTCCCTTCCCTTCCGGACTGGAAGACGGCGGACAACTCCACATCCATCATGGGCACCGCCGGTGACCTGGACGGCGACGGCCTTCCCGAGCTGGTCTTCGCCGACAACAACCAGCTCGGCGGATCGGGACGGTTCAAGTTCTACCGCAACTCCAAGTCCGGCCCGGCATCGAGGGCATCCTGGGCCTCCTCCTTCAGCGGTTACGGCTCTTCCGTGGCCCTGGCTGACCTGGACAACGACGGAAGGCTGGACCTGGCGGGCGGGGCCTGGTGGAGCCAGATCCGCATCTATAGAAACACCGGGACCTCCTACCCATCCAACCCGACCTGGACCTCCTCCACCCGGTCCGTAATCGAGGAAATCGTCTTCCGGGACACCTCCCTCGCTTCCCTCTACCGGCACTCGGAGACCTTCGCCGGGGACGGGAAAAGGAAGGTTTTCCATCTCCGCCGTATTCCTGTGGAGAGTATTCTCGCCGTCCGGGCCGACGGGGTCCTCCTCCCCCGGGGAACCTGGTGCGCCGACAAGATCCGGGGCTGGATCTCCCTGGCCAAGGCCCCGGCCGGGAGCCTCCGGGTGGACACGATCGCCTCCTACCGGCCCTGCATGGCCGCCAGCAACTGGGACACCCGGATCGGGAACTACCTGTTCCAGACCCATCCTGAGGCATCCTTCGACCTGGCCTGGACCTTCGATTGGTACGACCTGCGGGCGGGGATGTGGCCCTACGTAGGCATCGCCCGCAACCTGACCTCCGCCTCCTTCAGAGGATCCCTGGAGGCCCTCTGCTTCAGGCCCGGCGGAAGGCTCTTCAAGAAAGTCTCCAAGTCCCTCGCCATCCCGGCGGGGGGGACCAACCTCTTCTGGGGCTGGTTCCCCCCAGACTGGACCCTGGCGCCCGGCCTCTACGCCGTCCAACTCCGGGTGGTCCGGGGAGGGGTGGTCCGCCACCTGGCCGAATTCCCGATCCTCGTCCGTGGAGGCCTGGGCAACAAGTGACGGTCGCGCAAAAACCCCGGCCC
>JALUZX010000270.1 GCA_027011425.1 Planctomycetota bacterium | reverse complement strand
GCCTTGGCGGGAGGTTTCCCCTGGGGTTTCTTTCCCTGGAGGGGTCCGGCCAGGGCCATGTCCCCCCAATCCAGGACGGTTCCCCCCTGGACTTGGACATCCACCCGGGGCGGGCCGGCGGGGAGGAACCCCCTTTGCTTGACCGTGGAAACGCACCCCGTCGTTCCCAGGAACAACCCGAGAAGGAGGAGAGTCCCCGCCTGGTTCGCGTCCTTCATCATGGCCTGTGGATTCTAAGGAAAAGGCCCCTCACTTTTCCCGCGCCAAATTTTTCTCCCTGCCGTTCCCTTTTGAAAAAAGGACGCGGCCGGGCCGCGTCCTTTTTTTCCGCCCAATGGTAGGGCTGAGGCGTTAGGACCCCTGCGAAGGGGTCTCACCGCCTGACCAATTTGATGATCTCCCTGGTGATGTCCGCAAGGGGAACGGGAGGCTTCCCCTGGATGGCCCTCTTCATGACCACGCAGTCGTAACCCCCCGCGTAGGCCCCTTGCCGGATCGCCCGCTTGAGCCTGGCCGTGGCCTTGGCCAAAAGGATGTCCCTTTCGGCCGGGCCCGGGTGTTCGCGCTTGATCCGGATCACCTCGGGGATGGCGGCCCATACCTTCTTGAAGTCCACCACGGCCGGCCTCTGGCAGGACTGGGGCTCCCCGAAGAGGACCCCTTCGGGCCTCACCCAGGAACCGCCCCCGTCCAGGCACTGGCCGGCCAAGGGCCCAAGGAGGCCGCCGCCTAAAAGCACCAGAACACTCAACACCCTTTTCATCGCCGCACCTTCCAAATAAAGATCGCTTCCCGGGTTTCACCCCTCCCGGGAAAGGGACCTATCGAAGTCCATCGTCCACTTATGGTCTACGTCTGAATGCCAACCGGGAACCCCCGGGGCCATCAAACTTTCAAAGCTCTTGCACTCTCTGCAAAGACCGGGCCGGAAGTGAATCCCCGGCCTTTTTTTTTTTCGAGGAAGCCTACGCCCTTATCTGTAACCCCAAGATCTTGCCCTTCTCTTCTCATTCTTATCCCTTCCCCACAAGACCTGGGCCCCCAAAGGAGGCCCGGCAAAGGGAAAGTCGGAAGGACCAGGCCCGCCGATATCGGCCAAACACGGCCTTTTTGGCCGATTGTCCGAAATGGTGGCCGAAAAATCAAGGTCAGGAAGGGGAAACGAAGTAGTAGACCCGCCCCCGTTTTTCTCCCTCTCCCCGGGCGAACCCCATCTGGACCATCCGGGCCAGGTCTCTTTGGCCCGTCCGGCGGGAGACGCCCGTGAGCTGGACATACTCCATGGTAGTGAGAGATCCCTTTTCCTTGAGGAGCTGGTAGAGGACCTGGAGCCTGGGAGGGACTTTCTGGTCCCCGGCGCCTGGAAGGCTCCCCTGGGGGATGGACACGGTCTTGCCTGGTCGCTCCAGGAGCGCCTCCTCGCCCGGAATGAGCAGGTCCCCCGCTTCCACCACTTCCGAAGAGGCCAGGTACATGGCCCGGGTCACCACGTTCTGGAGTTCCCGCACGTTCCCGGGCCAGGCATAGCGATGGAGCAGGTCCATGGCCTCCGCCGAGAACCCGGCCACGTGCTTCCCGCTCTCCCGGCAGAACTTGCGCCGAAAGATCTCCACCAGCACGGGGATGTCTTCCTTCCTCTCCCGAAGGGGAGGGATGGTCAGGCTCACCACCTTCAATCGGTAATAGAGGTCCTCCCTGAAGGAACCCTCCCGGATGGCTTTCTCCAGGTCCCGGTTGGTGGCGGCCAGGATGCGGACGTCCACCTGGAGAGGTTCGCTCCCTCCGAGCCGTTCGAAACGCCGGTCCTGGAGGAAACGAAGAAGCTTCACCTGGAGGGAGGGCCCCATCTCCCCCACCTCGTCCAGGAAGAGGGTCCCCCCGTCGGCCAGCTCGAAGCGTCCCCGCTTTCGGGAGACGGCGCCGGTGAAGGCCCCCTTCTCGTGGCCGAAGAGTTCCGACTCCAGCAAGGTCTCGGGGAAGGCCGAGCAGTTCACCTTCACCAGGGGGCCTTCCGACCGGTCGCTCAACCGGTGGATCAAGTCGGCGAAGACCTCCTTTCCCACCCCTGTCTCCCCGAGCAGGAGAACCCCGAGCTGGGTCCCGGCGATCTTTTCCACCGTCCGGAGCAGGGATTGCATCTTGTCGGATTTGACGGCCACCTCCAGCCCCCCCACGGTGATCTCCGGGGTGGCCAACCGACTCGCCGGCAAGGGCGTCTCTCCGCCGCCGACCAGGGCCGCGGCCCTTTTGCGGCTCCGCACCAGGAGCCTTTCCGCCTCGTCCTCCAGGAACTCCGCCGACTGGGCGTCCTCCGGGCAGGAGACCACCCCGGTGGAAACCTTCAGGTAAACCGGCTCACCGTCGCCCGCGTCCACCGGCTCCGTCTCCAGGGCGTGCTTGACCTCCTGGGCCAGGCCCCGGGCCGCCTCTTTCTCCTTTTCGGGAAGAAGGATTTCATAGTCCGAACGGCCCAGCCACCCCAGGAGAAAAGAGGGGTCCAAGTGGGCCTTGAGAATCCGGGCCACGGCCGAGACCACCCGGGCCGCCGCCACGGGCCCCCGGCTCTCGGCCAGCTTCTCCAGGTTGTCCAGGGAGAGCCGGACCAGGGAGAGGGGTCTCCCGGAACGGCGGGCCCGGTCCACCTCCTGGGCCAGACGTTCCCTGAAATACGTAGCCACGTAGGCCCCCGTGAGGGGGTCCTCGATGGCGAGGCGGAAGAGACGGGCGTTCTCCAGGGCCACCGCCACCTGACCCGCCAGGTTCTCCAGGAACTGGGGGTTCATGCCCTCCCCCTCATTCCCGAGAAGAAGTCCTCCCAGGACCCGGTCCCCCATGGCAAGGGGCAAGGCCAGGTAGCGGCCGCCATCCACCAGGGGATCGGCGCCGGTGGCCTCCTCCAGGACCGCCGGCTCCCTAAGATCCAGGACCCTCTCCAGGATCCCTCCCACCTTCCGGGGCACCCGCCTAGATTTGCGGGTCTTCGTATCCACGACCAAAGGCTCGTCCTCCCGGTCCAGGACTACCACTACCGCCCCGCCCTCCCCCGCC
>JALUZX010000269.1 GCA_027011425.1 Planctomycetota bacterium | reverse complement strand
GGCCGTCTCCTCCGGGCTGTAGGCCAGGTGCCCGGGGCCTCTCGAGAGGGGGCGCCAGGGGAAGAGCCGGGGCCCGCCCGGGCCGAAAGGCGGAAGGAGGAGTCGGTCCGTCCCCAGGGCCATCTCCAGCCCCATCCCCCGGCAGGCGGGAAGGCCTTGGACGAAGATGGGGCCTCCCGGTCCCAGTTTCTCCGCCTCCGCCAGGATCCCCAGGTGGGCCTTCCTGTTGAAGGCCATGGCCCGGGCCATGTCGCGTCTCACCGGGAAGTGGACTGGGAGCATGAGCAGGAGCAGGAGCAGGGTCGGCCGCCAACCTCCGGCGGCTCCCGCCGCCATGAGTCCCACCAGGGGAAGGTAGAAGAGCCGCAGGAGCTTCATGTCCCCCAGGTACTGGAAGAAGGAGTAGAGCGGGACCGAGGCCGCCAGGAACCAGGCCGCCCCCAGGATCATCTTTTCTTGCCGCCCCGATTCGGGGTAGCGCTTGAGCTGCTGGAGAGTGAGAAAGACCCAGAACCCCCCGGCGACCCAGGCGGTCCAAAGGGCGCCGGGCCCCAGGACCCGGTCCCCCAAGGGAGAGCCCAGGGGCAGGAGCAGCCTGCCCAGCCAGATGGTGAAGTCATGGGGTAGATTGGGGAGCCCCGAGGGGCCGGAATATCCGCCTACAAGGTTTCCGAAGAGGACAAGGCGGAGGGCGAAGTAGGGGATCAAAAGGCCCAGGTAGGGTGCCGCCTGGCGCAGGGCCTCGTGGAGGTCCAATCTTCTTTCCGGCGTCCCCCCGCGGACCATGGCCAGGACCGCCACGATCAGGGGAAAGGCCAGGGCCATCTCCTTGGTGGCCAGGGCCAGGGCGAAAGCCGCCATGGCGGGAAGCCTGGTTCCATGGCCTTCTTCCCATCTCGAGTGGAAGGCCAGGCCCAGGAGGATCCAGAAGGTGGAGTGCACGTCCACTCTTCCCACGGTCCAGACGACCGAACCGGCCAGGGCCGGGTGGAGAGCCCAGAGCAGGGTGGCCCGGACGGCCCATTTCCAGCTCAGCAGGCGGGCCAGGATCAAGAGCACCAGAAGGGTGTTCAAGCCGTGGACCAGGGTGTTGTCCAGGTGGTATCCGAAGGGGTTCCCCCCGAAGAGCAGGGACTCCAGGCCGAAGGAGAGGGTGATCAGGGGACGCCAGAAGAGGACATGGCCCTGGAGCCCGTATTGGGCCCCCAGGAAGTCGTGGGCCAGGTGGGACAGATCGTGAGCGTAGGTGACGGCGATGAAGTCGTCGCTCTGGAACCATGTGCCGGCGGGCCAGTAGAGAAGGAGGGAGAGGAGAACCAGAAAGGCGGCCTGGAAGGCTCTTCTTTTACGCTTGGCCTGGTTCAAGACTCCCCTTAGAAGTTGAGCGTGGCTCCCAGCACCTTCCCTTCGAAGACGATCTTTCCATTCACCCAGGCCTGGGCGGGCATGGTGGAAAGCCTGCTCCTGAACTGGCCTCTCTTGGCCATGTAGAAGATCCGGGCGGGCGGGGTCACCACCCCCCGGAAGCGGGCGTTGTCCAGGCCGCCGAAACCGATGAACCGGTCCTTGACCTGGGGAAAGAGCTTCTTCAGCAAGATGGCTCCCGTCTGGGCCGAGGCCTCGATCATCATCACCCCCGGCATGAGGGGCCTTCCCGGGATGTGGCCTTTGGCCCACCATTCGTCCTCGGAGAGGTCCTTGTAGGCCACGATCACCCCTTCCTCCTCGTCCAGGTGGCAGACGGCGTCGAGCTGGGCGAATTCGTACCTCTGGGGAAGGATCTCCTGGATCTCCTCCCTGGTGAGGATCACCTTTTCCGGGTCGATGGTGTCGATGTCGAGGAAAGGGGCCGCGACCATGATTCCACTCCTGCTGGGTCGATGTTGGGAAGGGCAGACTATACAAGTCCCGCCCCCCCGTTTTCCAGTGACGGTCACGACAAAAGTCCTGGACCTTGGAAAATTCCAAGAAATTCGTGACCTTCCCCCAGTTGGAAATTTTGTGAAGCCCCCGCCGGAGCGAGGCCGGATCGGAGATCCGGGCTCGTGACGTCGGGGGGCCAGTTTCGACGCACCCACCGAGTCACGAGCTTGACAAGACTTTTGTCGTAACCGTCACTGGAAAGAC
>JALUZX010000268.1 GCA_027011425.1 Planctomycetota bacterium | reverse complement strand
CCGGGAGGCCGGCGGATTGAACATCGCCTTCCTCCCCGGGCCGGACCGGTCCCAGGCGAACCGCTTCGTAGATATCGCATTCCCCACGGACCTGGGGGAAGCCCGCAATGCCCTGGTGGCAGGTTGCGCCCACGCCGTGGTGGCCCTCGAAGGGGGGTCGGGCACGCTCAGCGAGATCGCCCTGGGGCTCAAGAGAGGCGTCCCCGTGGTGAGCCTGGGAGGCTGGAAAGTGGCGGGAGTAGTGGAGGCCCGGGGGCCCGAGGAGGCCGTGAGCGAGGCCCTCCGGCTCGGCACCTAGGGCCGTCCCTTTCCTTGAACTCCCCCGGCCGTGCCGGTCCAATGGGATTTTTCTATCGGCCCCCGCCGGAAGACGAAGCGCCCCATCCTCTCCTTGAAGTCTTCAGGAGTCGCCCATGGATCTCCAGGCCCTCTTCAAGCAGTTCGTGGACACCGGGGTGGACCTGGTCTGGAACACCCCCTCGGTCTTCCCCTGGTTCGTGGCCATGCTGCTGGGGGCGGGGATCTTCGTCACCATCCGGCTGGGTTTCCCGAACATCCGGCTCTTCAAGCACGCCATCGACTGCATCCGGGGCAAGTTCGACGACCCCGAGGACAAGGGGGACATCAACCACTTCCAGGCCCTCACAACGGCCCTTTCCGCCACGGTGGGGATCGGGAACATCGCCGGCGTGGCCCTGGGGATTCACTACGGAGGGCCGGGCATCGTCTTCTGGCTCTGGGTCTCGGGCTTCTTCGGGATGACCCTCAAGTTCACCGAGGTCACCCTGGCCCACAACTACCGGACCTTCGACGCCGAGGGGAACGTCTCGGGCGGGCCCATGTATACCATGGAGCGCGGACTGGGGGGACACTGGAAAATCCTGGCCGGCGCATTCGCGGTGCTGGCCGTCTTCTGCAGTTTCGGCACGGGCAACATGAACCAGGCCAACACCGTGGCCGTCTCGGCCGCCTCGGACTTCGGCCTGTCCGGGTGGGTCGTGGGGCTCATCCTGGCCGGCACGGCGGGGCTCGTGATCATCGGCGGCATCAAGAGGATCGGGGCGGTCTCTTCCAGGCTCATGCCCACCATGGCGGTCCTCTACACCATCGGGGCCTTGATCATCCTCCTGGGCGAGCCCAGCAAGCTCCCCCATCTTTTCGCCACCATCTTCCGCGAGGCCTTCACCCCTTCGGCCGCTTTCGGCGGAACCGCCGTGGGGGCCTTCAGTTTCACCCTCCTCTGGGGAGTGAAGCGCGCCCTTTTCAGCAACGAGGCCGGCCAGGGAAGCGCGCCTATCGCCCACGCCGCCGCCCGGACCCACGAACCCGTCCGGGAAGGGGTGGTGGCCCTGCTCGAGCCTTTCGTGGACACCCTGATGATCTGCACCCTCACGGGGCTGGTGATCGTCACCACCGGGGTCTGGAAGGAGAAGTTTCCCCAAGTGCGCCCCCTGGAGCTGAACAAGATCCAGGTGAAGGCCGCCCCAAAGCGCCCCGTGACGGACCGGGACCTCCACGGGGAACACCCGGTGGAGCTGGCCGACTACGAGGGGACCTTCCGGGTCCGGGAGGGAAAGCCTGAAGGGCTTCGCTTCATCCTGAACGACGCCTTCGTCGACGAACCCAGGCTCCTCCAGGGAGGAAAGCCCTACACCGGGGAGCTGACCCTCCGGAACGGGACGCTCACCACCAAGGAGGGAAAGGGAATCACCCTGGCCCTCTCGGGAAAGATGCTCCTCTCCAGCTCGGCCCTGACGGCCAGGGCCTTCCACGAGGGGTTCGAGGAGACTCTCGGCCTGGGGTGGCTCGGGAACCTGGTGGTCTCCGTCTCGGTCTTTCTCTTCGGGCTCTCCACCATCATCTCCTGGGCCTATTACGGAGATCGGTGCGTGGAATATCTGTTCGGCGTAAAGTATACGCGCATCTACCACATCGCATACACCTGCTTCACCTACCTGGGGGCGGTCCTCGCCCTGGAGACGGTGTGGAACTACGGGGACCTGGCCATGGGGCTGATGGCCACGACCAACCTGATTTCGGTCCTGGCATTGACCCCGGTGGCAGTGCGCCTCACGAAGGAATACTTTTCCAAGGTTCACAAGGTCTACAAGTAACGCGGGAGCAAGCCATGGCGGCGACGGGCGGCTCGGGCGGATCGAAGGCGAGGGGAACCTTCGGAAAGATGGGGTTCATCCTGGCGGCGGCGGGCTCCGCCGTGGGCCTGGGGAACCTCTGGAAGTTCCCCTACATGGCCCACCGCAACGGGGGGGGCGCCTTCGTCCTGGTCTATCTCGTGGCTGTCCTCCTCCTGGGACTTCCCATCATGATGGCCGAGATCACCGTGGGGCGCTCCACCGCTTCCAACCCGGTCCGGGCCTTCCGGAGGCTCGGCGGGAAATGGTGGAGCCTGGTGGGCTGGCTCGGCATCGGCACGGGTTTCATCATCCTCTCCTATTATTCCGTCGTGGCCGGGTGGACCATCGAATACGTGGGCAAGTGCCTGGCCTGGTCGGCCCAGGGGTTCACCAAGGCTGACGCCGCCAAGGTGGGCAGCGACTTCATGGCCTTCCTCGCCCGCGGGGACAAGCAGGTCCTCTACCACGGAATCTTCATGGCCCTCACGGCGGGAGTCATCATCTTCGGCGTAAAGAAGGGGATCGAGGCCGTCACCAAGGTGCTCATGCCCGCCCTGTTCCTCATCCTCCTTCTGCTCGTGGCCGTGGCGGCCACGACGTCGAGCTTCCTCCCCGCCCTGGAACGCCTCTTCCTCCCGGGAAAGATCGGCGCCCGTGGGATCCTGGAGGCCGTGGGCCAGGCCTTCTTCTCCCTGAGCCTGGGGATGGGCGCCATGCTCACCTACGGCTCGTACATGTCCCGCAAGGAATCCGTTCCCAGGTCCGCCGCCATGGTCTGCGGGCTGGACACCCTGGTGGCGCTCATGGCCTCGGTGATCATGTTCACCATCATCATGGGCGTCCCCCCGGACCAGCGGGGAAAGTTCGGCGCCAGCAGCGTGATCCTCTTCACCACCCTTCCGGAAATGCTCTACAACCTCCCTCTTGGGAGGATCCTGGCCCCCTCCTTCTACCTGCTCGTGGGCTTCGCCGCCCTGACCTCCACCATCTCCCTCTTGGAGGTCCTGGTCTCCTGGTTCATCGACGACCTGGGGTGGAAACGCTCCTTCGCCACCGTCACCGTGGGGCTCGCCACCTTCGCCATGGGGGTCCCTTCGGCCCTGAGCTTCGGGTCCAACGAGTTCCTCACGTCCAGGTTCGCCCCTCTCGCCCCCAAGGCTTCGGGATTCTTCGACACATTCGATTACCTGGCGGCGAATTTCCTCCTTCCCATCGGCGGGCTTCTCACGGCCATCTTCGTCGGCTGGTATCTCTCCTCGGCCTTCACGAAGAAGGAAGTCGAGGAAGGCCACGGCCCCTTCCGGCTCCACCTTCTCTGGAAGACCCTGCTCCGCTTCGTCTGTCCCGGCGCCATCGCCTGGATCCTCTATTCCGTGGTCTTCCAGGGTGTGAAGTTCAATTGAGGGGGAGCTGAGAAAGTGGACCTCACCGACCCCATGCACATCGGTTTCCTCACCTACCTGGTGGTGGTCCTCCTGGTGGGCCTGGCCACATACAGGCTGAACCAGACAGGAGAGGACTACCTCCTGGCGGGCAGGAGGCTGAACATCTGGGTGGCCACCTTCTCCGAGAGGGCCAGCGGGGAATCTGCCTGGCTCCTTCTCGGCCTTCCAGGGGCGATCCTCACCACGGGACTCGCGGAGGTGTGGAGCGTGGTGGGTTGCGTCTCGGGAATCGCCCTCAGTTGGTGGATCGTGGCGGGGCCATTGAGAAGGGAGACCCAGAGGCTCGGGGCCCTCACCATCCCGGAGTATTTCGTCCGCCGCTTCGGCGCCACGGGCCAGGTCCTCCGGATCACCGCCACGGCCATCGTGGTCTTCTTCTTCGCCGTCTACCTCTCGGCCCAGGTGAGCGGCTCGGGAAAGGTCCTGAAGGCCACCTTCCACATCCCGGAGTTCCGGGGCATGCTCCTCGGGACGGGAGTGATCGTGGCCTATACGGTCATGGGCGGGTTCTTCGCCGTGGCCTGGACGGACCTCATCCAGGGCATCATCATGCTCGCCACCCTGGTAGTCCTTCCCCTGGTGGCCTGGGCGGAGGTGGCGGCCCGGGGGATCGACGTGGGAGCGGCCCTGGAGAGGCTGGGCCCGGGGATCTCCTCCCTGGTCCAGGGCAAGACCGGCTGGGCCGCCGCGGCGGCCGTGGTCGGCGGGCTGAGCTGGGGCCTGGGTTACCTGGGCCAGCCCCACGTGATCGTGCGCTACATGTCCGTCCGGGACCCCAAGGCCGTGAAGGCGGGAAAGTGGATCGCCATCACCTGGGCCGCCCTGGCCTTCACAGGCGCCCTCTTCATCGGGATCTTCGGCGCCGCCCTGATGGGGGCCCCCCCCGAGGGAGACAAAGAACAACTCATGCCCTACCTGGCCCTCCACCTCCTCCACCCCTGGCTGGCGGGAGTGTTCATCTCCGGCGCCGCGGCGGCCATGATGTCCACGGCGGACTCCCAGCTTCTGGTGACCACCTCGGCCGTCTCGGAAGATGTGGTCCACCGCATTTTCAAACCGGGCATGACCCAGAAGGAGCTGGTGCGCATCTCCCGGATCACCACCCTCGTCGTGGGCGGCCTGGCCTTCCTCCTGGCCGTGACCTCAGATGACTTGATCTACAACGTGGTCTCCTACGCCTGGTCCGGCCTGGGGGCCTCCTTCGGGCCGGGAATCGTCCTCTCCCTCCACTGGAAGCGAACCACCGGCAAGGGAGTCCTGGCGGGCATGATCGTGGGCACGGTCTCCACCGTGGTCTGGGCCGCCAGCCCGGCCCTGGAAGGGTTTCTCACAGTCCGGCTCGTCTCTTTCGTCCTGGCCGGTGCGGCGGTGGTGCTTGTGAGCCTGGCCGGCAAGGCCCCCGTTCCGGATTGAGCCGGGGCCTTCCAGCCCGGGGCTTGCGCTTTTTTCCCGGGACGCTACATTCCCCCGCCATGGCACACGCAAAAGTAAGCGGCAGGCGGCGCAAGGTCCGCGTCGGGGGTCCCAACCACGGGGTGAAGCCCACCCGCAGGAAGAAGCAGAGCCTCCGGGCCACCAGGGTCCGGATGCGCCAGGGCTTGGAAAAGCCCTGACTTCCCCCCCCTGGGCACCCTCCCCCCAAAGGGCGGAGGGGTTCTTCTATGTACTTTTATGAAGGATAAACATCCTCCCCGGAATTTATGGGGCCAGGAAGGGCCGAAAGGGTGAGGTCCACCTTTTGAGGGAGGGGAAGGCCCCGGGTTCAGGCTCCAGACCCCATCCTTCCCTTCCGTCCTCCCCGGGGGGAGAATCCCCTCCGGGAGGGGGGAGAGCCCGGGAGCGGACCCCCATGGACCCAGAAAAATCCCTCTTCCTCCTGGACGGTACGGCCCTGGCCTACCGGTCCCACTTCGCCTTCGCCAAAAGTTCCCTCACTTCCCCCGATGGAAGACCCACGGGGGCGGCCTTCGGGTATGCCCAGACCCTGCACAAGCTCCTGGAGAGGGACCGGCCCGCCCGGGCGGCCGTGGCCTTCGACGGCCCCAAGAAGACCTTCCGCCACGCCCTTCTTCCAAGTTACAAGGCCACCCGGGAGAAGACCCCGCCCGAACTGGTGGAACAGATCCCCTGGATCAAGGAGATCACAGGGCGCCTCGGCCTTGCCTCCCTGGAAGAAGAAGGGGTCGAGGCGGACGACGTGATCGGCACCCTGGCAAGGCGGGGGGAAAGGGAAGGCCTGGAAGTCTACATCGTCTCGGGGGACAAGGATTTCGCCCAGCTCGTCTCCCCGGGGATCAGGATCTACAACATCCTTTCCCGCTCCGAGGACGTGGAGGTCCTGGATCCCAAGGGCGTGGAGGCCAAATGGGGCGTGCCCCCCGAAAGGTTCCAGGACTTCCTGGCCCTGGTGGGAGACGCCAGCGACAACATCCCCGGCGTCCCGGGGGTCGGCCCCAAGACGGCGGCCGAGTTGATCCGCCTCTACGGGGATCTCGAAGGAATCCTCACGCGGGGAAAGGAATACAAACGATCCAAGATCGCCAAGGCCCTCGAGGAGAACGCGGAGCAGGCCAGGCTCGCCAAGGAACTCGTCCGGATCCGGACGGACCTGGACCTTCCCGTGGACCCCAAGGACCTCCAGGTCCGGCCCGTGGAGAGGGATGCCCTCAAAAAGCTCTACCTGGACCTGGGATTCCACTCCCTCCTCCCCAAGCTGATGGAGGACGCCGCCTCCAGGGAGGCCCAGCACGACTACCGGACCGTCCAGGACGAAGAAAGCCTTCTGGCCCTGGAGAAATCCCTCAGGGAGGCGGGGGAGTTCGTGGTGGACACCGAGACCACAGCCCTGGATCCCATGCGGGCCCGGGTTGTGGGGATCTCCTTCTCCACCCGGCCGGGGCTGGCCTGGTACGTCCCCCTTCTCACCCGGGGGGCGGGCTGGAGAGAGAAAGTCCTGGAAAGGCTGGGCCCCCTCCTCTCGGATCCCTCCCTGGCCAAGACGGGCCAGAACATCAAGTACGACATGGTGGCCCTCTCCAGGGAAGGCGTCGAGACGGAGGGCGTGACCTTCGACACCATGGTGGCCTCCTACTGCGTGGCTCCCGAAGAGAGACAGCACGGCCTGGACGCCCTCTCCCTCAAATACCTGAACTACCGCAAGATCCCCACGAGCGAATTGCTTGGGAAAGGACGCAAGAAAGTCACCATGGACCAGGTGACCCTTCCCGTCATCTCCCGGTACGCCTGCGAAGACGCCGACTACACGGGCCGGCTCGTTCCCGTCCTCAAGGAGGAGATGGCCAAGGCCGGGGTGGAAACGCTCTTCTACGAATTCGAGATGCCCCTCGTCCCGGTTCTCATGAGAATGGAGAGAGAGGGCATCCGCCTCGACCGGGAGAGACTCGCCCGGCTCTCCAAAGAACTGGAGGAGAGGATCGAGAAGATCGAGGGAGAGATCGGGGAGTACGCCGGAGAGGAGATCAACCTCCGTTCCCCCCAGCAGGTGAGCCGGCTCCTCTTCGAAAAACTCGAACTCCACAAGATCGCCGGCGGGCGCAAGCCCAGGAAGATGAAGACCGGGGCCTACAGCACGGACGCATCGGTCCTGGAGTCCCTGGCCCCCCACCACCCCGTCCCCGCCCTTCTCCTCCAGCACAGGGAGGTCTCCAAGCTGAAGAGCACCTACGTGGACGCCCTGGCTCAGCTCATCCACCCCGAGACGGGCCGGGTCCACACCCATTTCAACCAGACCGTCACCGCCACAGGAAGGCTCTCCTCCAGCGACCCCAACCTGCAGAACATCCCCATCCGGACCGAGGAGGGCAGGAAGGTCCGGGCCTGTTTCGTCCCCAGGAAGGAAGGCTGGAAGCTCCTCTCCCTGGATTACTCCCAGGTGGAACTGCGCGTCATGGCCCACTTCTCGGGGGACGAGAACCTCGTGGAGGCCTTCCGCCGGGGCAAGGACATCCACAGGCGGACGGCGGCCTTGATCCTGGGAAAAGCCGAGGAGGAAGTGACCCCCGGGGAGAGGGCCCGGGCCAAGGTGGTGAACTTCGGGATCCTCTACGGAATGGGGCCCCGCCGGCTGGCCAGGGAGACGGGGATGTCCGTGAAGGAAGCCTCCGAATTCATCGAGAGGTATTTCGCCGCCCTTCCCGGCGTCAAGGCCTGGCTCGAGGAGACCCTGGAGCGGGCCCGCCGGGAGAAGCAGGTCACCACCATCTTCGGCCGGCGCCGGCGCCTCCCGGAGATCCTCTCGCCCCACGAGAGGATCCGGGCGGGGGCGGAGAACATGGCCGTGAACACCCCCATCCAGGGGTCGGCGGCGGACATCATGAAGAAGGCCATGGTAGAGGTGGACCGGGCCGTCCGGGAGGAAGGCTTCCAGGGAAGGATGGTCCTCCAGGTGCACGACGAACTCCTCTTCGACTGTCCCGCCGGGGAGGTGGAAGAGCTGTCCCGCCGGGCGAAGGCCATCATGGAGGGGGTGGTCTCCCTCCAGGTGCCCCTGAAAGCCGACGTGGGCTGGGGGGACGACTGGCTCCAGGCCCACTCTTGACCAGGACCGGCTTCAAATGTCCCGTTTCGAGGCAACTTCCCCTGTCTGGAGGGGGACTTGCAGAAGTGGGACCTCTTCCTTTTGTTCCCCCTGCGGCTTCCCGCACCATACTTCTCAAAAGGGTGTCCCGGAAAACTGGAGAACTTTAGGGTGTCCAGGTTCGTCTACTTGACTTCCAGGCTCCCCCAAACCCTACGTCCAGGAGAAACTGAAATGCCTAGACCCTCTTTCCTCCTTCCTCTCTTCCTGGCCCTCCTTCCCGCGGCCCTCCCAGCCTCTCCCGGCGGCTGGATCCGCGAGTTCCCCAAGCCTCCCAGCCCTTACAAGATCGACCTCTCCCGGGAAAAACCCGACCAGGTGGTCCTCAAGTTCGTGGAGGGTTCTGGGGTGAGACTGCGGGGGGAAAAGTTCGTCTCCTTCGCCGGGCGGGACACCTCGGCGGTGAACCGCCTTCTCCAGTCCCTGGGGGTGCGGGTGGAGCGCTATTTCCAAAGGAGCGAAAAGGACCTGGACCTGGAAAGGGCCCAGATCCTGGCCTCTCTCGGCCCCAACGAAGAGATCCCCGCCGAGTTGAACCTCTATTACCTGGTCCACACCAGCGGTGCGGCCCAGAGCGAGGAGGTCATCGACGCCCTCAACGCCCTTCCTATCGTGGAATTCGCCTACGCCGAAGTGGCCGACTCCGCCTACGTTCCCTGCGGAGACATCCCCCCGCCCACCCCGGATTTCACTTCCAGGCAGACCTACTTCGGCCCGGCCCCGAGGGGCGTGAACTACCGGTCCGCCTACATCCTCGGCGGAGGCCGGGCCCAGGGGAGGACCATCGCCCATATCGAGGGAAGCTGGACGGTGGGCCACGAAGATCTGGCCCTCATGACCACGGCGGCCTACGTGGGGGGACCCCCCACGAGCCACTTCAACAGGTCCTCCTGGAAGGAGCATGGAACGGCCTGCGTGGGAATCATGGCGGCCGACCGGAACGGTTACGGAGTCAACGGTTTCGCCAGCGGCCGAAAGAAGCTCCTCCTCGCCTGCATCGGCTACGGCGCGGCCCGGCAGATCAACAACTGCGCCGGCCGTTCCGGGCCGGGGGACGTCTTTTCTTCCTCCTTCGCCTACCTGGTCCGTGGAAAGCACGCCCCCCTCACCTACGTGCGGGCCAATTACGACGCCGTCCGCAACGCCACGGCCAAGGGCATCACCTACGCCTTCGCCGCCGGCAATTCCAACATGGACCTGATGAATCCCATCTACGGGGGAAGGTTCGATCCAACCAAGTATGATTCGGGCGGCGTGATCGTGGGCGCCAGCAAGACCAACGGGATCGACAAGATCTCCTTCTCCAACTACGGAAAGCGCGTGGACTGCCACGCCTGGGGCACGCGCATCACCACCTTCGGCTACGGCAGGCTCTTCAACGGCGGCGGGGACCACCGCCAATACTACACCTATTCCTTCGGGGGAACCTCCGGCGCCACCCCCATCGTGGCGGGGATCGCGGCAGTCTTCTGGAACGCCGTAAAAGAACAGAACGGCGTCAGCCTGAAGTCCAGCGAGGTCCGGGATGCCCTCCGGAAATACGGCACCCCCCAGCGCTACGGCGGACACATCGGCCCCCACCCGGACCTGAAGAAGATGCTCGCCGCCTACGGTCTCCCCGACGGACTCTGGCTCCAGAAGGACGTCAAGCTGGGAGGAAAGGCCGTCCTGGAGATCACCGGACGCCCCAACGCCATGTATGTCCTCCTCATGTCCATCGCCCCGGCCCACATTTCTTTTCCCGGTATCTTGAACCGGGATATCCTGGTGGACCTCAAGGTCGGCGCGCCCGTGGCCACAGGCCCCCTGGACGCCCGGGGAAAAGCGAACCTCTCCTTCACCGTGCCCAACAACTTGACCCTCGCCCGGAAGGACTTCTACTTCCAGGTTGTGGACTTCACCGCCACGGGGAAAATCCACGCATCCAACAGCATCGAGGTCTACCTGGCCAAGTAGGAGGGTTTACCCGGACCCCCGGTCCGCGGAGATTCGGCTTTCCGTCTTCGACGCGGGCCGGGAGACCGGGAGTGCCTGGTCACTCCCGCCGTTCCGCCAGTTTCAAGGCGAGACGGCGGGCCTTGGGAACCTCCCGGACGCGGCGCCACCATCTCTCGGGAATGCCATCCGCCCCGCCGGCCGCCCCTGCCAGGGCGCCGGCGAGGCAGGCCGCCGTATCGGCGGGCCCGCCCAGACCGGCCACGGCCCGAACCGCTTCCTCGTATCCTTTCTTCCGGAAAAGAAGGGAGAACACCGAGGAAGCCAACCCCAGGGGCT
>JALUZX010000267.1 GCA_027011425.1 Planctomycetota bacterium | reverse complement strand
ACTCCTGGAAGAACCACTTGAGGCCCCGGCCCGTCACGCGCTCGCAGACGTTGCGGAAGTCCTCGGTGGTGGCGCTGTCGCCGAAGAAGGTCTTTCTGTATTCGGCCAGGCACTTGAAGAAGAGGGCGTCTCCCAGGACTCCCCGGAGCTGGTGGAGCACCCAGGAGCCCTTGGAATAGGAATTGGTGCTGCTGAAGATGGCGGACTGATTGGTGGAGTTGTAGCAGTAGACCGTGCCGCTCAAGGTCCGGGGCCTGCGGCGGCCGTTCATCCAGGAGTGGTAGGCCCCCATGGATCCGCCGGGCCGCCTTTCCTGCCAGAGGGCCTCGGAGAAGGAGGCGAAGCCCTCGTTGAGCCAGATGTCCCCCCAGGTCTTGCAGGTCACCATGTCGCCCCACCACTGGTGGGAGAGTTCGTGGGCGCTGATCCAGGTCGTGTAGGTTCCCTGGCTGGCAACGGTCTGGTGCTCCATGCCCCCTCCCCAGGGGAAGCGGGCGATCCCGGCCTTCTCGATCACCCCCGTCATCCAGGGGTATTCCCCGTAGGCGCCGCAGAAGGCCCGCATGATGTCGGGAAACCGGTTGAGGTAGGACTGGACGTAATTCCACTCCTCCGGATAGACATAGAAATTCAAGGGGAGTCTCTTGCCCTTCCAGGTGAAGGTGTCCGTCCGGACCCTGTAGTTGCTCACCGCCAGGGAGACCAGGTAGGGGATGATCGGGTAGTGGACCCGCCAGCGGAACCGCTTCCAGCCCGTGCCCACCGTGTCGACGCCCATGAGCTTGCCGTTGGAGACGGCGTAGAGATTGGAAGGCACGGTGAGCCAGATCTCGGCTGTGGACTTGTCGCCGAGTTCGTCCTTGCAGGGCCACCAGTTCTTGGCGAACCAGGGCTCGCTCAAGCTCCAGACGATGGGATGGCCGTAGTAGTGGGTGTTGAACCCGAAAGAACCCCACCCGCTGTTACGGGGCCTGCCCCGGTAGGCCACGGTGAGGGTGAAGGTCTGCCCCTTGGAGTATGTCTTGTCCAGGGTGATCCGGATCCGGTTGGCGGGCCTGGAGAAGCCCACCGACCTTCCCCCCATCTTCACCGAGGAGACGGTCATGTTGGAGAGGAGGTCCAGGTAGACGGTCTTCAGGGAGGAGACCAGGCTCTTGGCGGTCATGGTGTTGGTGCCCGAGAGGATCTTGGCGGAGGGGTCCACCTTGATGTCCAGCTTGTAGTGCAGGACGTCGAAGGTGGAACTCTGAGCGGCCGCAGGAAGGGCGGAAAGAAGAAGGGCGAGGATCGAGCTTCCCAATCGCATGAAGATATCCTTTCTCCAGGGATGCTGCGCCGATTTTAGGAAGTGTTTCCGGGCGGACCCTCTTGGCGGCTCCACCCGATCGCCATCCACTTCGGAAGAAAGAGGAAGGCAGGAACCAGTCCATCTTGCACCTTCCCGGAAGGCCGGGCAAGGTCCACCAGCCGGCCTGGGGTGGAGACCGATGAAAAGAGAAAGGATGGGCAGCCCGTTGCCAGGGGGGCCTTCAGGGCTTTGAATCTCTCCGATGATCGCATGGATCCAAAGATCTGTGGAGCGTTTCAAAGAGGAACAGAAACGCTTCCACGACTTCCTTCTGGAGGTGGACTCCGGGGAGAGGGACCTCTCCTGGCCCACCCGGGGGCTGCTCTACGTCGTCCGGGTGCTCTACTACGCGGGCAAGGGATTCTGGTTCGACGACGGGTTCAGCCGGGCCGCCGCCCTCTCCTACTCCCTTCTGTGTTCCATGGTCCCTCTGGCGGTCCTCCTCCTCTACGCCCTCCTCAACGACAAGCTCCCCTGGCACCTGCACGACTACGCCCAGAGCGCCATCGACTTCGTCCAGAGCATCCTGGTGCCTTCCAAAGCCAAGGAAGTCGTCGCCTACCTGGACCAGCTCCAGGAGAAGCTGGCCCACGCCCGGGATCCCTTGGGTCTGGTGGGCCTCGGGTTTTTGGTGATCATCGCCTTCTCCATGCTCAACATGCTGGAGGGGGTGATGAACGCCGTCTGGAAGGTCAAGTCCCCGCCGCTGCGCTTCGGCCGGCTCCCGGCGTTCCTGCTCATCCTTTCCCTCGGGACGGCCATGATCGGCCTCACCCAGGTGGTCCACCTCCCCCCTCTCGTCTCCCGGGCCCTTGGATATCTCCTTCCCTGGATCATCGTTGCCACCATCTTCTTTCTCCTCTTCTTCCTGGTCCCCAACACCAGGGTGGCCTTCCTCCCCGCCCTGGCCACGGCCGTCCTCTCCACTGCGGTCTGGTTCGGCGTGAAGGAGGGGTTCGACTTCTACCTGACCCACTTTCTCACGTACGACAAGATCTTCGGCGCCGTGGGCCTGATTCCCGTCACCCTCCTCTGGATCTACATGACGGGCGTGGTTCTCATCATGGGCGCCGAGGTCACGTACGTGGTCCAGCACTTTCTGGCCGTGGCGGACCGGAGATTCCGGATCGCTTTGAGTTCCAGGTTCTTCCCGGAATACCTGACTCTCCGGATTCTCGTCTGCCTGGCCGACCAAGGCGGTCGTCCCCTCAAGTTCCGGGACATGCGGCGGGAGATCCCCCTCCCCGAGTCGGAACTCAAAGTGGGCCTTTTGAACCTCCGGCGGGCCGGGCTGGTGACCAAGAGGATCTTCAAGGGCTACTGCCTGGCCAGGCCCGCCGGCAGGATCGAACTCCGGGCCTTGCTCCACCTAGGCAAGAACGCCCTGGAACAACTGAAACTCGTGAAGGATGAAACCCCCCACGGCCGGTTCTGCCTGGCCTTGATCGAGCGGACCGTGGAGAGCGCCTCCAACGTGCTGGGAAGGAAATCCCTGGAGGAGGCCCTGGAGGAGATCCGGCAAGTCAGCGATCCTTCGCCCGGTGAAGTTCCCTCATCCGGGGAAGACCAGCCGGTTCCGGGTGAAAACGCGGAAAGCCCGGAAAAAAGTCCCGGAAGCGGACCGCTCCGGAAGGAACCCCATGGGGAGCCCGAAGAGGCCGGGGGAGACGCGGGGGAAACGGCCCCCCCGGCCTCTTCGGGCTCCCCATGGG
>JALUZX010000266.1 GCA_027011425.1 Planctomycetota bacterium | reverse complement strand
TCTCCAGGGTCCCGGGGATCCAGGCCTGGCCGCCGAAACCGGGCTCCACGCCCATCACCAGCACCAGGTCCACCTCCCCCAGGCAGGGCTCCAGGGCCTCCAGGGGCGTGCCTGGCTTGAGGGAGACCCCCACCTTCACGCCCATGCCCCGGATCTCCCGGGCGGCCCGGGCCGGGTCGGCCACGGCCTCGACGTGAAAGGTGATCCAGTCCACACCGGCCTCTGCAAAGGGCCGGGCCAGCGCCACCGGGTCGGTCACCATCAGGTGTGCGTCGATGGGAAGGTCCGTCTCCTTGCGGAGCGAGGCGGCCACCATGGGCCCCACGGTGAGGTTGGGGACGAAATGGAAGTCCATGACGTCCAGGTGGAGCCAGTCCGCCCCCGCGGCCTCCATGGCCCGGGCCTCCTCGCCCAGGCGGGCGAAGTCCGCCGAAAGAAGGGAAGGGGCCACCAGGACGGCCGCCCCTTCCCTCTTCCGTTCCCGGCCGGGGCCTTCGGTCACGACTCCTTCTCGGGAAGGACGGCGATCCCGGGAAGCTCCTTGCCTTCCAGGAGTTCCAGGCTTGCGCCGCCGCCTGTGGAGATGTGGCTGATGGAATCCGCCAGGCCGAGTTTTTCCACGGCCGCCACGGAATCCCCGCCGCCCACCACGCTGAAAGCGCCGCTCTCGGCCACGGCCTTGCCCACGCCCAGGGTCCCCTTGGCGAAGGCGTCCTTCTCGAAGACCCCCATGGGGCCGTTCCAGAGAACGGTCTTCGCGCCCCGGAGGGCGGAGCGGTAGGCCTCCACCGTGGCCGGGCCGATGTCCACGCCCATCTGGTCCGCCGGAATCGCTCCCTCCACCACCCGGGCGCCCGCCTCGTCGTCCAGGGAGGAGGCGACCAGGTGGTCCTTGGGAAGGAGGATCTCCTTGCCCTGGGAGGCGGCTTCCTCCTTGACCGACCCGGCCTCCTCCAAGAGGTCCTCCTCCACAAGGGACTTGCCCGTCTCCAGCCCCTGGGCCTTCAGGAAGGTGTAGGCCATGGCGCCGCCGATGAGCAGTTTGTCCACCCGGGGAAGGAGATTGCGGATCACGGGCAACTTGTCCGAGACCTTGGCGCCACCAAGGATGGCGACGAAAGGCCGCTCGGGCTTCTCCAGGATCCGCTCGAAGGCTTCGATCTCCTTCTGCAGGAGGTAGCCCGCCGCGGCGGGCAGGAACTTGGCCACCGTGTAGACGCTGGCGTGGGCCCTGTGGGCGGAGCCGAAGGCGTCGTTGACGAAGACGTCCCCGAGAGCGGCGAGTTTTTTGGCGAACTCCTCGTCGCCCTTGGTCTCCTCGGGGTGGAAACGGACGTTCTCGAGCATGAGGATCCGGCCCGGCGGAAGTTCCCGGGCCATTTTCTCCACCTCGGGGCCCACGCAGTCGGGGGCCATGTCCACGGGCACGCCGATGAGTTCGGCCAGCCTCTCCGCGGCGGGCTTCAGGCTCATCGCCGGCACCACCTTGCCCTTGGGCCGGCCCAGGTGGCTCATGAGAATGGGCCGGCCGCCCCGCTCCAGGACGGCCCGGATCGTGGGCAGGGCCGCGCGGATCCGGGCGTCGTTGGTGACCTTGGTTCCCGTTTCCTTGTCCAGGGGGACGTTGAAGTCCACCCGCATGAGAACGCGCTTTCCCTCGACATCCAGGTCGTCCAGGCCGCGCTTGGCCATGATTCGCCTCCTTCTTCTCTCAGCCCAGCTCGTGGGCCTTCTTGATCAGGTCCACCACCCTGTTGGAGTAGCCCCACTCGTTGTCGTACCAGGAGACGATCTTCACCATGTTGGAGCCGCTCACGTAGGTGCACCCCGCGTCGAAGAGCGAGGAGTAGGTCCCGCCCACCACGTCGGAGGAGACGATCGGGTCCTCGGTATATCCAAGGATGCCCTTCATGGGGCCCTCGGACCACTTCTTCATGGCGGCGTTCACGGCCTCCTTGGTGACGGGCTTCCTGGTCACCGCCGTCAAGTCCACCACGGAACCGTCGGGCACGGGAACCCTGAGCGCGTATCCGTCCATCCTGCCGTCGAGTTCGGGGATCACCTTGCCGATGGCCTTGGCGGCGCCGGTTGTGGTGGGAATGGTGTTGAAGGCGGCGGCCCGGGCCCGGCGCAGGTCCTTGTGGATGAGGTCCAGGACGCGCTGGTCGTTGGTGTAGGCGTGGACCGTGACCATCAGGGCGTGCTCGATGCCGAACTCCTCGTTGAGGACCTTGGTGATGGGCGCCAGGCAGTTGGTGGTGCAGGAGGCGTTGGAGATGATCCGGTGCTCCGGTTTCAGCATCTCGTCGTTGACGCCCAGCACGATCGTGGCGTCGATCTCGTCCTTGGCCGGAACGGTGAGGAGCACCTTGGGCGCGCCGGCCTCGATGTGCTTGGAGATCTTGTCCTTGGTGCGGAAGACCCCGGTGGACTCGACGACGAAATCCACGCCCAGGTCCTTCCAGGGAAGAGCGCCGGGATCACGCTCGGCCGAAACCTTGATCTCGTCGCCGTCGATCACGAGCGACCCCTCGCCGGCCTTCACCTCGCCGGGCCAGGTGCCGTGGACGGAATCGAACTTGAAGAGAGTCGCCAGGGACTTGGCGTCGGCCAGGTCGTTCACCAGCACCAGGTCGAACTCGCCCTTGCGCTGGAGCATCACCCGCGCCACGAGGCGCCCGATCCGACCGAACCCGTTGATTCCTACCTTGATGGCCATTCTCGTCCTCCTTGGGATAAAAAAAGTCTTCTTGTTCTCTCGCGATACTCTCCGGGTCCCCCCGGTGAGAAAATACCCGCCCGGTTCCCCGGTCTTTAGGGCCTGGGTTTCCATCCGCCCAGGACCGAAAAAGAATCCTAACCCGGAGGACTTTCATGTCCCAGGAAGAACCAGCCTGGTTGGAGGTGTCGGAGGCCCTGGCCCGGGCCTCCCGGACCCTGCCCGGCCTGGCGAAGGGAGAGCGCCTGCTCGCGGCCTGCTCGGGGGGGGCCGACTCGGTGGTCCTCCTGGAGGCTCTCCTGGAGGCCAGGGGCGCCCAGGGGCTGGCCGTGGCCCACGTGGAC
>JALUZX010000265.1 GCA_027011425.1 Planctomycetota bacterium | reverse complement strand
GTCGAAGCCCTCCTGGAGGGCGTGGACGGCATCCTGGTGCCGGGCGGGTTCGGGGAGAGGGGCTTCGAGGGGAAGGTGGAAGCCATCCGTTACGCCCGGGAGAAGAAGATTCCCTTCCTTGGGATCTGCTACGGCCTCCATGCCGCCGCTGTGGAGTTCGCCCGCAACGTCCTGGGATTGCAGGAGGCGACCACTACCGAGTTCCATCCCCGGGCGGAGGAGCCCGTGATCTGCCTCATGGAGGAACAGAAGAACATCAAGGACATGGGCGGCACCATGCGGCTCGGGGCGTATACCTGCCGGCTCCGTGAGGGGAGCAGGGCCTACCGGGCCTACGGTGAGCCCCTGGTCTCCGAGCGCCACCGCCACCGCTACGAGTTCAACAACGCCTACGTGGAACGGTTCCGGCGGGCCGGGATGGTGGCCAGCGGGATCAACGAAGACCTGGACCTGGTGGAGATCCTGGAGATCCCGGAACACCCATTCTTCGTGGCCGTCCAGTTTCACCCGGAATTCAAGTCCATGCCCAGCGCGCCCCACCCCCTCTTCCGGGAGTTCGTCGGGGCGGCCCGGGCGAGGAGGAGAGCGCGATGAGCGAAGAGAAGAGCGGCCCCAGGAAGGCCTCGGACATGCCCCTTCCCGGGGGTGATTTTCTCCTTTTCATCCAGAGTCTGGCCGCCCAGGCCTCCATCTCGCTGGGGGTGGCGCCCAATCCCCAGACGGGCGAGACCAAGGTCGACCTCCCGACGGCCCAGTATTTCATCGATCTTCTGGGCATGCTGGAGAAGAAGACCGAGGGCAACCGGACCGAGGGGGAGGACCGATTCCTCAAGGAGGTGCTGATTCAGCTTCGCCTGGCCTATGTGGAGGTGAAGAAGAAGGAAGAGGGGGAAGGGGCTTCCGGCGGAGGGGAGAGCGTGGACCGGGAAAAGAATGAGGATTCCCGGGAGGAGAAAGGGGAAGGGAGCGGGTCCTGAGGCCCGCCGCGGGTCTCTCCCCTTGCGCCGCCGGGATGGGCCGCTAGACTCCCGGGGCAAGAACCGAGCCTGAGTAGCTCAGTGGTAGAGCAGCGCTTTCGTAAAGCGCAGGTCACCGGTTCGAATCCGGTCTCAGGCTCCATCCTCCTTGTGGCCCCCGCGAGGCGCCGGCCATGGAAGAGAAGGAAAACTCCGGTTGGTTTCAGGCGGGGCCCTTCAGAGCCTGCATCTGGGCTTTCAGCCCATCACCTTTCTTGAAGCGGGACCTTCTCTTTCTGGCCTTCCTCGCCCTCTTCGCCCGGCTTCTCCTGGTGGGTCTGGTCCGCCCCTCTCTTTTTTGGGACAGCGGGACTTTCCTACAGGTCGCTCGGTGGATTATGACGAGAGGGTTCCCTCCCCCCGTAACCCTCCGGCCTCCTGGATACCCCTTGTTCCTCCTGGCCGTCGGCGGGGGAGGGATTTCCCTGGAGGCGGCGGCCCTGGTCCAGCGCCTTCTGGGCGCGGCCTCTGTGTTGCTGGTCTACCTGGCCGTCCGGGAGCTTCTCCGGCGCCGGGGGCCGGCCCTGGGGGCGGCGATCCTCTTTACCTTGATGCCCGATCTCCTCTTCATGGAGGTCACCATCTACAGCGAGACCCTGGTCCTTTTTCTTATGTCTCTCTCCCTTTGGCTCCTTGTGCGCCGGGGCAGGTATCCAAGGTCCATCCCAGGCTGGGCGTCTCTCGGCCTTTGCCTCGGCCTCGGGATCTTGACCCGGCCCATCCTCGCCGCGGCGGCCCCTTTCTACGCCGGCGCCGCTCTCACACTCTCTGCGGTCTCCGGTTCCCCGAAAGGGAATCTCCTCCGATCCTTCCTGGCCTCCCGGTGGGCCTCGCTCGGGGCCTTCCTCGTGCCCCTCCTGGTTCTGGTAGGGGGGATGATTTCCTGGAACGGCTTCAGGTATGGGGTCTACAAGCTGGCCGACGGGATGGGGTTTTCGAGTTTGGACTACGTGGGCTATCCGGCCCTCTACAAGCGTCTCCCTCCCTCCCTCGAGTGGGTCACCAAGGTCTACGAAAGCAAGGAAAGGGAGAAAGAACCCTGGTTGTCCTACGTGCGGTGGGGGCTGGTCTGCAAGGACCTCATGGAGGAGGCGAGCAAGGCGGGCTGGGACACGAGCGACTGGGACCGGACCTCCCTGAAGATCACCCTGGCCGCCGTCAGCACTGGGCCTGGGACCTATTTCAAGATCTGGATGGATACGTTTTTTCGTTTCTGGACTAAGTACGACGTCATCTACGGCCTTTGGGAACATTACAAGGACGTGGACGACATGGCGAAAACCCAGGTCTGCGCCCAGCGCCTTTTCGCCGTGCGGATTCTGAAAATGATCTTCGCCCTTCTCCTTCCCTTCCTTGCCGTTCTGGCCTTCCTGTCCTTTCCCTTGACCTTTCTGGACCGGGCCTGGAAGGGGAAGGGACGACTCCTGGTCTTCTGGTTGTGGCTTGCCTTGGGGGTGGCATCCCTGGCGAACACGGCCCTGGAGCCTTGCATGGGGCAATCACGTTACAGGATACCCTGGACTCCCCTGCTTTTCCTTTTGGCCTCGGTCTCTCTTCTCTCCCTGGGAAGGCTCCTCGCCAGGTTTTCCGGAAAGGAATCGGACCCCTCTTGGTGAAATCCCCCGTCGGGACCCCGGAGCCCGGCATGACCAAGGAAGAGGTCGGGGGGCCAGTTCCGGCGCACCCACCGAGTCCCGAGCTTGACAAGACTTTTGTCGCGTCCGCCAAACAGTGACGGTTACGACAAAAGTTCCCGACCCTCGAAAATCCTCAAGAATTCGTGACCTTACCCCAGCCACCGATGTTGTGAAGCCCCCGCCGGAACGAGTCCGGATCGGAGATCCGGGCTCGTGACGTCGGGGGGCCAGTTCCGAAGCAGCCACCGAATTTCGAACCAGACAAGACTTTTGTCGCGTCTGTCAAACAGTGCCCTTTTCAAGTGGTGCGCAAAGTAAAGGCCCCAAACCTGGCAGGTCCTCACCAGGACGGGGGCCGGGCGGCTGGGCGTCAGCCCCGCCGTATACCCTCGGCGCGCCGCCCCGCACCCTCCCTTGGGAGGGGGCGG
>JALUZX010000264.1 GCA_027011425.1 Planctomycetota bacterium | reverse complement strand
GCTCTTCTGTGTCGGTCCCCACCACCAGGAAGGGGAGGCCCACCCGGGCGTCCAGGGGAAGGACGGAGATCACCCCCGGGACCTGGTGGAGTTTCTTCCAGGTCCGGTCGGGGATGGGGGCGCACCGGAGGAAGAGCCTGTCTTTCATTCCCAGGGCGGCGAAATCCCGGATCTCCCCCTTGAGGGAACCCGTGATGGAGCGGATCCCCACTCCCGCAAGGGCCACCAGGGTGAGGCCGCATACGGCCGTGGCGAGCCTTCCCGGGGAGCGGAGCAGGTTCTTTTTGGCCATGAAGGAGGCCAGGGGAAGGAGGGGGGAGAGCAGGGCCACGACGGGCCGGCTCGAGGCGCGCACCAGGCCCGGCGCAAGAAGGAAGAGGGAAAAGGAGAGAACCACCAGGAAGACCGCTTCCAGGAGCACCCATCCCGCCCCTTTGCCCTCCCCCGTAAGAAGGGGCGTCATGGCGAGCCAGGCAAGGGGGAGGGCCAGGACCAGGGTGGTGAAAAGAAAGAGGTGGACCCCCCGCATCAGGTCGGCCGGCGGCGCCAGGTCCCGGACGTAGAGGATCTTCCTCACCGTGAGGCGGCGGATCTTGAAGAGGGGAAAGGAGGCGCCCAGGAGGGTGAAGAAGACGCCCAGGCCGGCCACGGCGAGCAGGGGGGACCAGGGGATCTCGAAGGTGAGCAGGGGCTTGCCCAGTCCCAGGGTGGTGATGCGGAGTTTCCCCAGGATCCGGGCCAGGAGGATCCCGAGACCCAAGCCCGTGAGGGAGCCCGCCACGGCCAGGAGAAAGGCGTCCAGCAGGTAGACCCGCACCACCTGGGAGGTCGCTGCCCCGAGCGAGCGGAGAATTCCGATGGAGCGGATCTTCTCGGCCAGGGCGTGGGAGAGGGTGTGGAAGATCACGAACATCCCGAGCACCAGGGCGAGCCCTCCCATGACGCGCACCCCGTTGCGGAAGGCCCTCTCGTCGGCCCCCTCCCCGATCAAGGCGGTCCGCTTCTTCTCCACGAGGAAGTCCTTCTCCAGGGAGGCGGTCAGGCGGTCCGGGTCCACCCCGGGAGCCCGGTCCACCTGGAAGAGGGGCATGAAGGGCCGGGCCAGGACGCGGGCCAGGGAGAAGGGGCCCACGAGCACCAGGCCCTGGTCCCGGCGGGCGATCCGGAAGGGCTCCAGGATCCCCTGGACCGTCACCTTCCTGGCAGGCGGAGGACCGGCGGATTTCCCGCCCGGGGAGAGGACCCTCTTGCCGTGGACGCAGGGGGCGGACCGGACCCAGGGGAGGGCGGCCAGCACGAAGGAGGACCCCACCCGCAGGCCCAGGCTCCGGGCCAGGACGGGGGAGACGAGCACCCGGTCCGGGGGATCCAGGGGGGTGAGGTCCTTGCCCGCGGCCACCCGGTAGTGGCCGAAGACGCCGCCCCCCGGCGGGGCCAGGCCGTAGAGCGCGGCCTGGAAGGTGGGCTTTCCCGGGAGGCGCAATTCCACCTCGGCCCGGGCGATGAGCCCCACCCTGGAGAGGTCTGGGCGGGCCTCCAGGCGCCGGCGGAGGAGGTCCAGGTCGGCCTTGGGGTCCTGGGGGCGCATCTCCAGGTCCACCCTTCCGAAGTCCCCGCGCTTCCTCTCGAGTTTACTTAGGATCGTATTGTGGTCCAGGACCTGGATGGAGACCACCACGGCCACCCCCAGGGCCACGCCCAGCCAGGTGAGAAAAACCCGGAGAGGGCTAGATCTCCAGTTCTTCCAGACGAGAAAAGACGCGAGCCGCATCCAGTCCGGGTCCTTTCAAGGCCGCCTGGGGGGCCAGGATCCCGTCTTTCAAAAAGAGGACCCTGTCCCCCCAGGCGGCGTCGCGGGGGTTGTGGGTGACCAGGAGGAGGGCGGTATGGAACCGGTCGCGCACCTCCCGGAAGAGGGCCATGGTCTCCTCTCCCGCCTTGGAGGAGAGATTGCCCGTGGGTTCGTCGGCGAAGACCAGGTCGGGCTCCATCACCAGGGCCCGGGCGATGCTCACCTTCTGCATCTCCCCGCCCGAGAGGGCGTGGGGGAGGCGGGCCCGAAGGGGGGCGAGCCCCAGGGTCTCCAGGAGCCATTCCATGCGCTCTTTGTGGGCCTCGGGCCTCTCCCCGGCGATGAGCAGGGGAAGGAGGAGATTCTCTTTCACCGTAAGGTCGGGGAGGAGGTTGAAGAACTGGAAGACGAAGCCCAGGCGGCGCCTCCGCTCCAGGGTCCGGTCTTTTTCGGAGAGGGCGAAGAGGTCCCGGCCCCTCAGGAGGACCTTGCCTTCGTCGGGCCGGTCCAGGCCGCTCAGGCAGTGGAGGAGGGTGGACTTGCCCGATCCCGAGGGGCCCATGACGGTGACGAACTCCCCCTCCTCCACCTGGAGGGAGACTTCCTTCAGGACCGGGACGGCCTCCCCGCCCTGGGAGAAGGTCTTTTTCAGGTTTTCGGCAAGCAGAATGGGACCCATGGGATCAGTTGGATTTCTCCTTGAGGACCATGTCGACGCAAAGGGCGGCGGCGAGAAGGAGGGGACCCGTGCCCACGGGGTCCACCTCCTCGGAGAGGGTCACCACGTAGTTGTCGGCCGTGGTGAAGAGTTCCTTTCCCACGCCGGCCCACTTCTTGGTAACCCTGCCCAGTTCGTTGCCCTGGATGTCCAGGAACTTGAAGTCCCAGCCGATCAGGTTGCCCTTGAGTTCCGCCACCTCCACGCCCTGGGCGTCCAGAACCTTGAAGCGCCCTCCGATGGAGAAAAGCTTCTGCTGGAAGGTCCCAAGGAGCTGGTCCGCCGCGTCGTAGACCTCCACCCGGGAGCGGAGGAAGGTGAAGCCCCTGCGGATGGTAAGGATCTTCTTCCCCGAGGCGTCGGTGAGGACGATCTCGAAGGGAAGCATGGTCTTGTTCATGAAGAGCTTGAGGATCTTTCTGAAGGGCGAGGCCTCCTCCCGGGCTTCGGCGATCACCTCGCCCGTCTCGGGGTCCAGGATGTCGTAGGCCTCGTGGAGCTTCATGAAGCCCACGTGTTCCCGCACGAAATAGGTTCTCTTGTCGAGCATGGCTTCTCCTCGAGGATAGGG
>JALUZX010000263.1 GCA_027011425.1 Planctomycetota bacterium | reverse complement strand
GTGCCCCCCGAGGCCCCTCCCCCGGGAAAGGAGGGTGAAGGCAAGGCCCCGGCGGTGCCCGAGGGGACCAAGGTCTTCAACTCTCCCATGGTGGGCACTTTCTACAGGGCCCCCGCTCCCGGGGCCGACCCTTTCGTGAAGAAAGGGGACAGGGTTTCGGCGGGGACCACCCTTTGCATCATCGAGGCCATGAAGATCATGAACGAGATCAAGGCCGAAGAGGACGTGGAGATCGTGGACATTCTCGTGGAAAACGAGGACCCCGTGGAATTCGGCCAGCCCCTTTTCATCCTGAGGCCTCTCTAGGAGGGATCGTTGTTTCAGCGGATACTCATCGCAAACCGGGGCGAGATCGCCCTTCGCGTGATCCGGGCCTGCAAGGAGCTGGGAATCGAGAGCGTGGGGGTCTACTCCGAGGAGGACTCCCAGGCGATCTACCTTCGGTTCGCCGATGAAACCCTTTGCATCGGGCCCTCGGGAACGAGCCGTCCCTACCTGGACATCCCCACCCTGATCGCGGCGGCGGAGATCGCCAACGTGGACGCCATCCACCCGGGATATGGATTCCTGGCGGAGAACGCCCATTTCGCCGAGATCTGCCAGAGCTGCAACCTGAAATTCATCGGCCCCACGCCGGAGACCATCGGGCTTCTGGGCAACAAGGCCAAGGCCCGCGAGGTGGTCCAGAAAGTGGGCGTGCCCGTGGTCCCCGGTTCCTCGGGCCTGGTGGCGGACGAGGAGAAGGCCATCTCCATCGCCGGGGAACTGGGTTTTCCCGTCCTCATCAAGGCCTCCGCCGGCGGCGGGGGGCGGGGAATGCGGATCGCCCATAACGAGGAGGATCTCCGGTCCACCTTCCAGGCCGCCAAGAGCGAGGCCCAGGCGGCTTTCAAGAACGGGGACCTATACGTGGAAAAGCTCATCGAGCGGCCCCGGCACGTGGAGATCCAGATCCTCGGGGACCGGCAGGGGAACGTGGTCTTCCTCGGCGAGAGGGACTGTTCCCTCCAGAGGAGGCACCAGAAGCTCGTGGAGGAATCGCCCAGCCCCGCCGTGGATCCCGATCTCCGCAGGAGGATGGGCGAGGCGGCCGTGCGGATCGCCAAGGCCGTGGGTTACGAGGGGGCGGGCACGGTGGAGTTCCTCCTGGCCCCGAACGGGGATTTCTATTTCATCGAGGTGAACGCCCGGATCCAGGTGGAGCATCCCGTCACCGAGGAAGTGACCAACCTGGACCTCATCAAGGAGCAGATCCGCGTGGCCGCCGGGGAGGCTCTCTCCTTCACCCAGGAGGACGTGAAGATCGAGGGCCACGCCATCGAGTGCCGGATCAACGCCGAAGACCCGGAAAAGAATTTTTCCCCGTCGCCGGGGAAGATCGAGCTTATCGTTCCCCCGGGAGGGAGGGGCGTCCGGTGGGATTCCCATACCTATACGGGATACAGGATTCCATCCACCTTCGACTCCCTGGTCGGGAAGTTGATCGTCAAGGGCCGCACCAGGGAAGAGGCCCTCGCCCTGGGGCGGCGGGCCCTGGATGAATTCGTGATCGAGGGGATCCAGACCACCATTCCTCTCCACAGGAAGATCTTCGAGCACACGGATTTCGTCCGGGGGATCTTCGATACCGGTTTCATCGACCGTTACTTCAGCAGTGAGGCTTGACGTTCCATGGATCGAGATTTCCGCAGCCTCGTGGCCTGGTTCTTCAACTTCCTGAACGGGATCGCCGTCCTGGCCGGGGCATGCTTCCTGGCCTGGCTCTGGCTCCAGCTGGGAGGGGAGAACCCTTTCAGGCATTCCGTGGGTACGGCCCTTCTCCTGGCGGCGGTCCTCTTCGTCCTGAACGTACTGCGCCTGCTCTATTTCAGGAGGAGCGGCGGGGAGAACGATGACTACATCATGAGCCACGGCGGGGCCGGAGGGGGGGTCAGGGTGGCGATCGAGGCCATCCGCAACGAACTCAAGGCGGCGGCCGAGGAACTTCCGGAAGTGACCCGCTGCCGGGTCTCCATCGTGCGGCCCGGGCCAAAGAGGGTGAAGATCCACGCCGCCTACAACGCCCGGGAGGGCTCCAACATCCTGGAAATCAGCGACAAGTTGAGGAGAGTCCTCCGGGAGAGGTTCCAGGAGATGGTCCCCCTCGGGGAGGGGGCCCGCGTGGAGGTGGAGATCGTCTTCGAGAGCTTCGCCGGCAAGGCGCCCAAGAAGAGCGGGGAGGAGGAGGAAAAGGGGCTCGAGCCCCCGCCCTTTACGGGACCGCGATACCCGGTTGACGAGGATTCATGATGGGCCGCGGCCTTTCTTTTCTTCTTTCCGGCCTTTTGATCCCGGCTGTCTGGCCGGTTTCGGTCCCGGCACAGTTTCCCCGCCTTCCGGAGAGGCCGCCGGCCCGCGGCGGAGGCCGGAGCGGGTATTCCCCCAGGCAGGGGACCCGGTCCCGGCCCCTCAAGTTCCCCCTTCCGGGACAGGAGCGGGGAGCCGGTCTTCTTCCCCCTCTCCCCATGACCGGACCTAGAGGCACGGCCCCGAGGCTGGGAACGGGCCTGGGCCTCTGGGAAGCCCTGGTGGCCATGAGCAGGGAAGAGGGCGGTGGAAAGAGGCTGGAACTCGGGGCCGTGCCCGACCGGTCCCTGCTCCTCAGGTATTCGGACATGGTGGGGGTCAGGGGAAAGGGAGAGCGGGGCTGGGATATCCTTCCCTGGTGGAAAAAGGTCCGGCTCCTGGAGCCTGGTTACCAGGTTGACTTGAGCCACAGGGGAAGGGCCTTGCAGATCCTCTACGACGGGGCCGTCCTGGACGTTCGGGCCCCCTCCCGCTGGGAGGTGGCCCGCCTCGACAGGGGGATTGCGATCTTCCGGTTTTCTTCCCTGAGTTCCCTTTTCGCCGAGGCCTCGGAGAGACTGCTCAGGCTGGAACTCCCCGGGGGATACGTGGTGGATCTCCAGGGGTGCCAGGCCATGATCCGTTTCGAAGGCGGGCGCTTCCGCGTGGCGGATCTAGGCCCCAAGCCCATCGTGATCCACGACAGGAAGAAAGAGATCCACCTGGGCTGGAACGAGGGTTGCCTCCTTCCCCTCTTCCT